>JADZAS010000023.1 GCA_020852515.1 Phycisphaerales bacterium | reverse complement strand
TGACCGCCTCCGACCTCACGCGCGACCAGGACTACGTGCGCGTGCACGTCGCGGCGGACCCGGGAGACCTCGTGACCTACCGCCTGCGCGGCCCCGACGGCGCGCTCGTCGCCGAGCTCGTCGCGGCCCCCGGCCTCGCGCCCTTCACGCTCGATCGGTTCATGACCGGCGTCGCGGCGGCGGCGCGCGCGGGCGAGGGGCACAGCAAGCAGATCGACATCCACTCGTGGAGCTTCGGCCCCGCGACCGCGACCCTGCCGGGCGGCGTGCGCGTGGCGGTCACCGATCTCGAGGTCGGCGTCGCGCCCGGCGCGACCGCCACGAGCCACGAGCTCGGGCACCTCCTCGGCATCTCGCACGTGGCGCTCACGGCCGTGGGACCCGCCGCGGCGCTGGTGTCGGTCGAGTGATCGGCGGTCGCGTTTAACCTCCGTGGATCCGCGACCGTTGGGCAGCCAGGGGACGCGCGATCCATGGAGGAGCGCAGCATGACGATCGGCGAGCTGTTGACGGAGGTGCAGTCGAAGCTCGTGCCGCCGTCGGTGATGGTGCCCGAGCTCGTGCGCCTCATGGGTGACGAGAACGCCGGCATGAACGCCATCGGCCGCTGCGTGGCGTCCGATCCGATCCTCGCGAGCGACGCGCTGCGGGTCGCCAACAGCGCGGCGTTCGCTGCGACGTCGGGCCCCATCACCGACTGCGTGCTGGCGGTCCTGCGGCTGGGCGAGTCGCTCGTCTGCACGCTGGTGGCCGAGCGCCTGCGCGGCTCGCTCGCGTCCGCGTCGCGGCTGGTGCCGCACGGCGACGCGCTCTGGCGCCACTCGCTCGCGGTCGCCATCGGCGCCCGCCTCATCGCGCGCGCGAGCCGCTTCACGGCGCCCGCGCTGGCGTTCACGACCGGCCTGCTCGTCGACGTCGGCCGTCTCGTCCTGGCCGAGCTGCTCGCGCGGAGCGGCCAGGACCTCGCACCGCCCATCCCCGTGCCGGGCGCGCGCCTCGACGACATCGAGCGCGCCATGTACGGCCTCGACCACGCGCAGCTCGGCGCGGCGACGGCGCGCTTCTGGCGTATCCCCGAGCCCATCCCGAGCGCCATCGAGGCCAGCCACCGCCCGATGGAGGCGCGCGGCGAGGCGCGGCTGCCCGCGGTCGTCGTACACGCGGCCGACGTGATCGTGTGCGACCTCGAGCGCGCGGCCGGCCGCAACCTGCCGCGCTACCCGGTCGATCGCTCGGCGTTCGCCGCGCTCAAGCTCGACGACGCCGCCATCGCGCAGATCGGCGAGGCGCTCGAGCGCGAGCGCGACCGCACCCTCGGCGCGCTGGGCCTGGCCGCCTGAGCGGCGCGCGACAACACGTCCAAGTCGTCCGACAACCCCGTCCGGGTCGTGCGACAACCCCGTCCGGGTCGTGCGACAACCCCGTCCGGGCCGTGCGACAACCCCGTCCGGGCCGTGCGACAACCCCGTCCGGGTCGTGCGACAACCCCGTCCGGTCGTCCGACAACCCGTCAGGTGGCGCGCGCGGCCTCGACGTCGAGCAGGACCAGGCGCCCCGCGTGTTTGCCGAGCGCCGGCACGGCCGCGAGCAGCGCGCCGTCGGCCGTGTGCTCGCGCGCCGCGACGGTGGTCAGGCCGGCCGCCGCGAGCGCCGCCACGAGCGTGGGCACCGGGTGCGCGACGCTGGCGAACCAGAGCTCCGCGTCGCCGTCGCGGAAGTGCGCGCGCGTGCCGTCGTCGATACGCTCGGGGTGCAGCTCGAGGATACGCAGGCGGCCGCCCGGTCGCAGCAGGCGGGCGAGCTCGGCGCACACCGGCGCCAGGTCGTGCACGTGCTCGAGCACGAGCACGACGAGGGCCACGTCGCGGCTCGCGTCCGGCTCGGGCACGGCCGCGAGCTCGGCCACACACCAGCGCGCCCGCGCGTCGTCGGTGCGCGCCCGCGCCCGCGCCAGCATGCCCTCGGACGCGTCGACCCCGAGGTAGGACGCGGCGCCGGCCGCGAGCAGCGGCGCGGCGTGGCGCCCCGTGCCGCAGCCGAGCTCGATCACGTCGCGCCCCGCGACCGCGAGCGGCCACGTCGCGAGCGCCCACGCGGTCGCCGCGACCATCGGGTTCTTCGCCTCGTCGTAGCCCGCGGCCCACCGATCGTACCCGGCCCGCGTCTCGTCCACCGTCAGCTCGACCCGCTTCGTCGTCATCGCCACCCCGTCACCGCACGACCGTCGTCAGCACGCTGCGCGGCACCTCGACCGCGCCGCCCGTCCCCGCGACGAGCGCCACGCCGTAGACGCCCGGGTCGATGCGCCCCGCCTCGAGCGTGCCCGTGAAGGTGTCGCCCGCGACCGGGAACACCTTGACCGCGA
This sequence comes from Phycisphaerales bacterium, assembly GCA_020852515.1. Taxonomy (NCBI): domain Bacteria; kingdom Pseudomonadati; phylum Planctomycetota; class Phycisphaerae; order Phycisphaerales; species Phycisphaerales bacterium. Next base: position 210,850 of record JADZAS010000023.1, on the reverse strand, counting down.
GCGCCGTGCCGCCGTCGGGCGGCAGCCACAACATGACGACCTCGGTCGCGCCCGCGAGCGTCACGCGGCCCGTCACCGTGAAGCTCGTGTCGCTCTCGTAGAGGCGCCCAGGCAGCCCGGCCACGTCGACGACCTCGTCCTCGGCCCACGTGTCGGCCGGGATCGGGCTCGTGTCGTCGCGCCCGACGAGCGGCGCGAACGCGCGCGCGTCGCCCGTGACCTGGTCGCCCGTCTGCGGGAACAGCGCGCAGCCGCCGCGTGCCACGTCGACGAAACGCGCGGGCAGGGTCTCGGCCCACACGTTCTCGACGTGGAAGTGCAGGTGCGGGCCGGTCATCTGCCCCGACAGCCCCGTCACCGCGAGCCGCTGCCCGGAGACGACCACGTCGCCCGCGACCACGTCGATGCCGCCCGCGCCGAGGTGCACGTAGGCCGTGAAGAGGCCGCCGCCGTGGTCGAGCACGACGTAGTTGACGAGCTCGCGGTAGCTCGCGTCCGCGCCGTGTTCGGTGTGGCCGTCCTCGACCCACACGACGACGCCCGGCGCGGCCGCCAGGACCGCGGTCCCGAGCGGCACGCCGAAGTCGTACGCGAAGGCCTGGTCGGCCGTGTGCGAGATGGTCCCGTGGTTGCCCTGCGTCACCTCGACCGTGAGCCCGTCGGGCAGCGGCAGGGCGAGCGTCAGCGGCACGGGCACCTCCTCGTCGACCGCGTCGAGCCACAACGACGGGGCCACGGGCGGCAGCGCCTGCTCGGGGCACGGGTGGTCCGCGGGCGGCTCCGGGTCGCGCCGCTCGGGCGTCGTGCAGGCGCCCGCGACGAGCGCCAGGGCGAGCGCGGCGACCCGCACGGTCGCCCTCACGCCGAGACCCCGAGGAGCAGCGCCTCGAGCGAGCGCACCTGGTCGCGCAGATCGGCCGCGCGCTCGAACTCGAGCCCCTGCGCCGCCGCGAGCATGTCCTTGCGCAGCGCCTGGATGCGCGTCTCGAGCTCCTTGGGCCCGAGCGCCGCCGTGCGCAGCTCGGCGAGCTTCTGCTTCTCGCCGCCCTTGCCCTTCTTGCCGCCGCCGCCGTCCTTCTTCTTGCCGCGCCCGCCGTCGCGCACGTAGCTCGGCGCGTCCGCCGGCTTCTCGTACTCCTCGGCGTCGGGCCCGGACTTGAAGGCGCGCGACGTGGTCTTGGGCGTGATGCCGTGTTTGGCGTTGTACTCCGCCTGGATGGCGCGGCGCCGGTTCGTCTCGTCGATGGCCGCGCGCATCGACCCCGTGATGTGGTCGGCGTACATGATGACCTTGCCCTCGACGTGGCGCGCGGCGCGCCCGATGGTCTGCACGAGCGAGCGCTCCGAGCGCAGGAACCCCTCCTTGTCGGCGTCGAGGATGGCCACGAGCGACACCTCGGGGATGTCGAGGCCCTCGCGCAGGAGGTTGATGCCGACCAGCACGTCGTAGAGGCCGCGGCGCAGATCCTCGATGAGCTGGATGCGGTCGAGCGTGTCGACGTCGGCGTGCAGGTAGCGCACCTTGACGCCCACCTCCTGCAGGTACTCGGTCAGGTCCTCGGCCATACGTTTGGTCAGCGTCGTCACGAGCACGCGGTGCTCGCGCTTGACGCGCTCGCGGATCTGCCCGAGCAGGTCGTCGACCTGGCCCGTGACGGGGCGGATCTCGACCTCGGGATCGATGAGGCCGGTCGGGCGGATGAGCTGCTGGGCCACCGCGGTCCCGGCCTGCTTCATCTCGTAGTCGCCGGGCGTCGCCGACATGTAGACCACCTGGCCGATCCGCGCCTCGAACTCGTCGAAGGTGAGCGGCCGGTTGTCGAGCGCGGACGGCAGGCGGAAGCCGAAGTCGACGAGCACCTGCTTCCGCGCGCGGTCGCCGCGGAACATGCCGCCGACCTGCGGGATGGCCACGTGCGACTCGTCGATGACCATCAGGTAGTCCTCGGGGAAGTAGTCGAGCAGCACGGGCGGCGGCTCGCCCGCGGCGCGCCCGGTGAGGTGGCGCGAGTAGTTCTCGATGCCGTTGCAGAAGCCGAGCTGCTCGAGCATCTCGAGGTCGTACATCGTGCGCTGCTCGAGGCGCTGGCACTCGAGGAGCTTCTGCTGCTCGCGCAGCTCGGGGAGCCGCCGGCCGAGCTCCTCCTGGATGCTGGCGACGGCGCGCTTCACCTGGTCGGCGGGCGTCACGTAGTGGCTGTTGGGGAAGATGGCCGCGGCCGGGATACGCTCGAGGATGGTGCCGCGCAGCGGGTCGATGCGCGCCAGCGACTCGAGCTCGTCGCCCCAGAACGACAGGCGCAGCGCCTCGTCCTGCTCGTAGGCCGGGAAGATCTCGACGACGTCGCCCCGCACCCGGAACGTGCCGCGGTGGAAGTCCCAGTCGTTGCGCGTGTACTGGATGTCGACGAGCTGGCGCAGCAGGCGATCGCGCAGGTAGGTCTTGCCCTCCTCGAGGTGCACGAGCATGCCCTTGTACGTCGTCTTGTCGCCGATGCCGTAGATGCACGAGACCGACGCGACGATGATCGTGTCGTGGCGCTCGAGGATCGCGCGCGTCGCCGCGTGCCGCATCTGATCGATGGTGTCGTTGATGAGGCTGTCCTTCTCGATGTACGTGTCGGTCGAGGGGACGTACGCCTCGGGCTGGTAGTAGTCGTAGTAGCTCACGAAGTACTCGACGCGGTTCTTCGGGAAGAAGGCGCGGAGCTCGCCGTAGAGCTGGGCGGCGAGCGTCTTGTTGGGCGCGAGCACGAGCGCGGGGCGCTGCACCTTGGCGATGACGTTGGCGATGGTGAAGGTCTTGCCGGTGCCGGTGGCGCCGAGCAACACCTGGTGGACGAGCCCGTCCTCGAGGCCCTTGACGAGCTGGGCGATGGCCTGGGGCTGGTCGCCCATCGGGGCGAAGTCGCTGACGAGCTCGAAGGCGCGGTGCGCCATGGGCATCCCCTCGGACTTTCGAACGCCGACGCCGCGCGCGCGCCGCGGCGCCTTGTAGAAATCGCGGGCCGCGGGACGCCTCGAGACATCATGGAATTGCACCGGGTGGAGAATCAGCCTTCGTCGCCGGGTGCAGGCTCCTCGACGACCGGCGCGGGCGCCGGCAGGCCGGCTTCCTTGAGCAAGGCGTCGATGAGTTCGGTCTTGTGCTTGAGCGGCGCAGCCGGATGCAGGCCGTTGTGGCGCACCTTGCCGTCGGCGCCGATGATCGCCACGTGCGGGATGCCGCGCACGCCGTAGTCCGGATTGAACACTTCCTGTTCAGTGAACACGACGCTCCACGTGATGTTGCGCGACTTGAGGTACGACGCCATCAGGGCGTACTCCTTCTGCGGATCGCCGGCGGTATCGATTCGCTTCTCGGCGGCTTCGCTGTCGATGTGATAGCCCTGCAGGCTCGTCACGCCGACGATGCGAACGGGATACCCCTTGTAGTGTTCGACGAGTTCGCGCACGTTCGGGAAGGACGCGACGCACGGGCCGCACCACGTGGCCCAGAAGTCGAGCACGACGACTTCACCCTTGAGAGCGCCCAGCGAACTGAGGCTGGGGTCGCTCGACCAGGTGATGTTGACTTCGGGCGCCTTGTATCCGAGCAGTTCGCCGCGAGCGCAAGCGCCGTTCAGGTAGGAGGTGATGCCGGTGTAGTACTTGGCCATGCGCTCATCGGTGGCGCCGGCCGCCATGTCGGCGGCCAGCAGGGCCATCTTTTCGCGCAGCGCGTTGGCGGCGGGCTTGTCGGCGGCGGTGGAATATGCCTTGAGCAGTTCGATGTACGAGCGGATCATCACCTCGGCGTTGTCGGCAGTGACGAAGCGATCGAGCGCTCCAAGGTCCTCGGCTGACAGGGTCGCGACGCCTTTCTCGACGCCACCGAGACCGGCAAACACGCCCGATGCTTGACCGGCGAGCGCCAGTTCGTCAAAGGCGGGATGAGCGAGCGTGCGGTGGATCACCGCAGCCTTCTCGGCATCGGTCTTGGCCGCATTGAGATCGTCATTGAACACGAGGACGCAGGCGCGGGCGCCGTCCTGGCCCTGGTCACTCTGGAAGGTGCGCAGGCGAGCCACGGCCTTCTCGTACGCGCCGTCTGCATAGCGCAGGATCGGCGCCTTGGTCAGCAGCGTCGAGATCTGATCGACCGACATCTCCTCGACGCTGAGATCACCGAGCGCCTCGCCGGCGAGCTTCTTCATGTCGTCCATGGTCCGGGGCGGATTGGCCGTGCGGGCCTCGCTGAACGACTTGATGCACTGCTCGATCTGTTCATCGGTGGGCGGGGCGGCCAGCAGCGTGGCGGCAGCGCCGTACACGGCCACGGCCGCGCACAGAGTCGCGGTGATGCGGATCATGATTCTTCTCCTGCGGGTATCGGGACGCGGCCGGCCGCGACGGCTCTCGATAAGCCGCCAGACGGCCAGCGCGGGAAACGCTAGACCGGCCGAGCGGGAAATTCATGGTTGCCGCCACCCGGGGCCGACAAATACCTCCACGGAGGGAGAGCCTTGTTTCTGCCCCCGCCGGGAGATCAGGTCAGTCCACGGAGGCCCGAATGGCCCAGCAGCAGCAGCAAACCAGCGGACAGCCCACGGTGATCGGCGGCAACTGCCGCCTCGTCGGCGAACTGTTCCTTGAAGGAAGCGCCATCATCCACGGCCAGATCGAAGGGCAGATCGAAGTCACCGACACGCTGGAGATCGGCGAAGGCGGGTTTATCAACGGCACGATCCGGGCGGGCGCGCTGGCGCTGCACGGCCGGGTCGAGGGCGAAATCTACTGCACCGATGCGCTCCACCTTGGCGCCACGGCGAATCTCACCGGGGATGTCTACGCCGCCGCTTTCTCCGCCGAGGAAGGCGCCACCTGCCGGGGTCAGGTCGTCATCGGCCAGCAGGCCATTGCTGCGGCCCAGGCGTCGCGTGGCCAGTCACGCTCGCTCTCGAGTCCGCGCGAAGATGATGAAGCGATTGCCGGACGTCTCGACCAGGACGCCGAGGCGACTTCCGTGAGCACGAGTCCCAATGCGGCCAAGACGCTCTTGCGCCGCCGGCCCAGCGTTCTCTCGGGTGCGCGGGGCGCGGTGGGATAAGTCCGCGAGGGCAACCGCCCCGGCGGCGGATGGATGGACATGCTTTCAGGCTTCGGTCGATCACGTCGGGAGGCGGAGCAGGATCGCCAGGTCGCTGTGCCGCGCCCGGCCGGGCGGGCGGTCGTCTGCCCTGACTGCGGCGCGCACTTTGAAGTCTCGATCAAGGCGATCAACGCGCGCTGCCCCAAGTGCACCAGGCCGATGCGCTTCGAGGACGCCGAACTCAACGGCCTGTGCACGCAAAACGTAACGACGATGGGCGCGGTGCGCGTGGGGCGCAAGGGCGTCGTGCGCGGCCGGATCATCTGCGGCCAACTCGTGGTTACCGGCCAACTCGACGGCAACGTGCGCATCACCGGTTGCTGCGTCGTCCAGCCGGGCGGCGTGCTGCGCGGCGAGGTCGCCGCCCGAGCCATTCACATCCAGCGCGGCGGAACCTTCGAGGGAAGTCTGGAAATCAGTACGGGAGCCACCGAGGCAAAGCCGGCGGCCTGATTCGGGGTATTCGAGCGGTCATCAGCCGCGGAGGTCGATGTGCGGGCGCTCGCCCGGGTTGTCGCCTGCTGCTTCTTTGTTCATCTTCTCTTCGTGCTCGACCTGGCGCTGGGCCTTGCGCTTCTCGCGCTGGCGGTGCTCTTCATCGTGCTCGCTCAGGCCGTGGATCGCCTCGGAATTCTCCATGCCGGGCACGTGGAGATCGACCGCATCCTCGAAGCGGCGCGTCTTTTCATCGCGCTCCCGGTCGCGTTTGGCGCGCGCTTTGCTCGCGACGTCCTGTGCCGGCACGCCGCCCGCCAGTCCCGACTGGATGGGTCCGCCGATCTGGCTCATACACGCATGATCGGCGCGACGGCGAGCGGTCCATGAGCGATAAACCTACGGACCGCCCTGGCCGGGCCCGGTGATGCGAGTGACGACGAGAGTGATGTCGTCGTACTGCGGGTTGAGGCCCACGAACCGCCGCACGTCCCAGAGAATGTGATTGAGAATGAGCGACGCCGTCGCCTGCTCGGCGAGTTCGAACGACTGCAGGACCGCCTGGCACAGCCGCTGCCGCCCGTAGCGCTGGCGATCGTAGGTCTGGGCGTCGGTGAGGCCGTCGCTGTAGACAATGAGCACGTCGCCCGGCGCGAGGTCGAAGAGCCCCTTGTCATACGCCGCGGTGCGGTCGATTCCCAGCACCGGCCCGCCGGCGCGCAGGTCGCGAAAGGTCTGGCCGGGCGAGTGCCGCAGGTCGGGCCGAAAGACCAGCGGCGGATCGTGACCGGCATTGGTGTACGTGAGGCGCATCGCCTTGACGTCGATGACGCCGTACCACACGGTGGCGAACTCGTGCTCGTGCGTGTCGTCGGTCAGCGCGCGGTTGGTGCGCGCCATGATCTCGTTGATGTCATAGATGTCGGTGGCGTGGGCGCGAAGGCTGGCGCGAACCGAGGCCATGAGCAGCGCCGCCGGCACGCCCTTGCCCACCACGTCGCCCAGCGAGAGGCCGAGATTGCGCCCCAGATCGACGAAGTCGTAAAAGTCGCCGCCGAGTTCGAGCGACGGGATGCAGCGGGCAGCAATGTCGAGCCCCGCGATGCTGGGCACGCGCTGCGGTAACATGCGCCGCTGCACGTTGCTGGCCAGATCGACCTGCCGCTTGACTTCGCGCGCGCTTCGCTGCTCTTCGATCAGCCTCGCGTTGGCGATCGCCGTGGCAACCTGCTGCGCCACGGCGCGGAGCAGGTTGCGGTCGTACTCGCTGAAGCGCCGGATTTCGCCGGTGTACAGCCGCATGACGCCCACCGGCTTGCCACGGAAGATCAGTCCCGTCGAGAGAAAACTGCACAACCCCTCGCCCTGCACGAGATCGGGAAAGCGAATCCGTTCGTCAGTGGAAAGATCCTCGACGTACACCACCTCACCGGCGAGCGAGCGCGTGTCGAGTTCGCTTTCGTGGGCGAAGATCGGACCCTTGGCAAAGTACTTGTCGCTCAGGTTGACGCGGGCGCGGAGAATGAGTTCATCCGTCGCAGGGTTGAACAGGCGGATGGAGCCGGCTTTGACGTTCATCACCTCGATCGCCAGGCGCAGCGCGCATTGCAGGATGGATTCGAGATCGCCGATGCCCGAAAGCGCGCCCGAGACCTGGTACACCGCCTTGAGTTCGGCCAGGCGATGGTTCAACTGGTCCTCGCGCTCGGCCAGGGCGTCGGCCAGTGAGGCAAACGCCTGGAGGATCTGGCGGAGGGTCTCGTCTGCGGCGAGGTCCATCGGGACCGTTTCGCGGCGCGCGACCAGCCAGCGCGGCTCACCGGCGGCCGAGCGCAGGCCGACGGTCATGACTCCCTCCCCGACAGGCGGCGCGGCCCCGGTGGCGATCTCAATGCCCGCGCCGACGCTTCGCGCCAGTCGGCGCAGCGCCCGGGCGAGCCCGGCCTCCGCAGCGGCTGGCTGCGCCTGCGGCGGGGCGAGCCCTTCAACCGGTCTGTCGATCTGTGCATCCATCGCGCCTGGCCCTGAGGACGGCAAGTGTAGCGAGCCTGCCTCCATGATCGGACGCAGCGCGCATGAATCGGGATTTGTCGACGGGGACCGCGTTTACCGCCGAGTGTCCGATCGCCGGGCCTCGTGCCGACGCTCGAGCGGTTCGGCCGATCGGCTGGCGCGGCCTACAATCGCAACCGCGCCGCAAAGCGGGCGTCGGCGGACAAACCGCCGGGCCCGGTGGGTCGATGAAGTCCCGGCGCGGTTGTTGTTTCACGGGAGGGAAGGCGGGCCGCCGGCAGCTGCCCGAGGCGCCTGCCGCCAGTCAATTCTGAAGGATTCTCCATGCGTCTTACCATGGTCGGCACCGGATACGTCGGTCTCGTCACCGGCACCTGCTTTGCCAACACCGGCAACAAGGTCACCTGCCTCGACGTCGATTCAGCCAAGATCGACCGCCTCAATCGCGGCGAAGTCCCCATCTACGAGCCCGGCCTCGATGAACTCATCCAGCGCAACGTCGCCGCGGGCCGGCTCTTCTTCACCACCGACGCCGAGCGCGCCTACAGCCAGGCCGATGTCATCTTCATCTGCGTCGGCACGCCGTCCGACGCCGACGGCAAGGCCGATCTGAAGTTCGTCCGCTCCGCCGCCGAGGCGATCGCCGCGGCCATCAACGCGCTCGGTCCCAACCAGAAGCCCAAGACCGTCGTCGTCAAGTCCACCGTGCCCGTGGGCACGACGTTTCTCGTGCGCGATATCATTCGCGGCAAGACGGATTACCCCTTCCACGTCGCCAACAACCCCGAGTTCCTCAAAGAGGGCGACGCCATCAACGACTTCAACAAGCCCGATCGCGTGGTGTGCGGCGTCGAGGCGGCCGAAGTCGGCGAGATGATGAAGGACCTCTACGACCCCTTCGTGCGCCAGGGCAATCCGATCTTCATCATGGATGTGCTCAGCAGCGAGATGGTCAAGTACGCCTCCAACGCCATGCTCGCCACGAAGATCTCCTTCATCAATGAAATCGCCAGCCTGTGCGATGCCTACGGCGCCAACGTCAATCGCGTGCGCGAAGGCATGTGCTCGGACAGCCGCATCGGTAACCAGTTCCTTTATCCGGGACTGGGCTACGGCGGCTCGTGCTTCCCCAAGGACACGCTCGCGTGCATTTCGATGGGCAAGGCCGTCGGCGTGCCGACCCGGCTGCTGCAGGCGGTGCATGATGTGAACCAGGAGCAGCGGGCCCTGTTCTTCCGCAAGATCGCCGAGGAATTCGACGGCAACCTCGCCGGCCGGCGCTTCGCCTTCTGGGGCCTGGCGTTCAAGCCGCGCACCGATGACATCCGCGAGGCCCCGGCCATCACGCTTATCAACTGGATCGCCGCCAAGGGCGGCAAGGTCCGCGCCTTTGATCGCGTGGCCGCCGCCAACACCAAGCGCGAACTGGGTGAGAAGGTGGACATCGCCGATGACATGTACCAGTGCCTCCAGGGCGCCGATGCGCTGGTCATCTGTACCGACTGGGACGAGTTCAAGAACCCCGACTGGGACACGATGCGGGCGAGCCTCAAGCAGCCGCTCATCTTTGACGGCCGCAACTTGTATCGGCGCCCCGCCTTGGCCGAACTCGGCTTCACGTACATCTCGATCGGAAGGCACCCGGTGCGGCCGTAGGGCTGAGCGCCTGAAATCCACCTCGGGGAAACCGCCCTGAAGGTGGGAATATCAAGACCGCCGACTCGATTTTCGTAGACGGCCACCACGATTGTGAGGTAGTCTCATAATCAGAAGGAGGCCGTTGTGGGCAGAGCAACGATCCATCGCGCGTCCACGCTTGCGTTGGTGGTTGCGGTGTGTCTCGCAGAAGTCACCGTATTGGGAGTTGTTCGTGGGCCCGACGATGTAACCGCTTCCGTGCAAGGGAACTGCCCCGGGGCCGTCACCCTTCAATGGGACGGCGCTGAAGCGGATCGCTGGATGGGGCTGATGTTTGCACGGACGACCGGCCGTTTCACGATTCCGCAGATCTGGTGCGCGGGTACTGAGACAGGACTCGGCACGACCGGCCTGCGCCTTGTGGCGCTCATGCCGTCTGGTTCAGAGGGCTCGGGCGAACGACCCGGGCGGGTGAATGCGTTTGCCTGCGGAGGGTACTTGCAACTCATCGTGAATGATGGTTTTCCGTGCAGCACGAGCAACGTCGTGCAGATTCCGCAGTGAGGGTTCGATAGACAAACGAGAGGGCGAGAGGACTGCCGGAAGCAACGGAGCATTGGTTTATGACGCGTCTGTCCCGAGCGGTTGGGCCGGCCAGACGCGCTATCTACAAGCAGTCGATCTGTCAGACTGCCGCGTTTCCAACCTCATCGAATTCACTTTTCCGAACTAATCACATCAGTGTCGAAAGGCGGCAAGATATGAAATTGTTGATCCTCTCGAGTGTCTTGGGAGTAATGGGTCTGGGGAGCACAGCGCTTGCGCAGGACCTGCTCCTGAGAGTTGAAGGCACCTGTCCGGGCGAGATTGCCATTGAATGGACTGGCGCGACAGCAGACAAGCAAGCAGGCTTGTGGTTCAGCAGAAATCTCGGAGAGTACCGACTCAACGGGCCGCCGTGTGCCGGGACGACCCTCGGCCTCGGGACGGATGGTCTCCGCCTCGCTCGGATTTTTCGCTCAGGAGGAGAAGGCGAGGGTCAGATGACGGGACGTGTTCCTGTCTTCGCCTGCGGCGGCTATCTCCAGATGATCGTGAGCGACGGCTATCCCTGCTCGATCAGCAACGTCGTACAGATTCCGTAGGCCCGGCGACATGGACCGGCGGGCCGGGCGCGCAGGGAGCACTGCTTCCGCACACCGCTCCGCTCGCCGGTCAGGGCTTCTCGCCGCACGACATCGAAGCCCCCGAGTTATCCACATAACTTGCGCGCTTGGCGCGCAGAGACACCGGGTTGGCTCGTCGAAACCGGCGATTGGATGGGGGAGTCGCGCTGGGCGGAGCGCCAATGGCGCGTGAGGACGGCTGATCGGCGCCGAATCGTCTTTCGCAGGCCCGAATGACCACCGCTCCGGCGCGTTTGGCTCCTCCTCTCGCGCGTTTGGCGCGTCCAAACAGGGGTCCCTGCGCAGCAAACGCGCACCGCGCACGCACGTCCGCGAGAAAACCGGCCTTGCCGCGACGGAATGAGCATTGAGCGACCAAAGGGCAGCGCTCGAAGTGGAATGCCGCCGCACCGGTCAAGTCGGCGAAGATTGGGAGAGAAAAACGCGGCGCCGGCGCGCATATACTGCCTCCATGCAGCGGGTTATTCGCACTATCGGAGCCGTGTTCATCCTCGGGTCTCTGCTCGCGCTGACGCCCGGCGCGTGGGCGCAGGATGGGCAAGGGCAGGAGCAGCCGGGGCACAGCGAGCCTCAGGACACACACGCCGCCGCGCAGGATGAGCACGGGGAAGCCAACAGCCATGAAGACGCGGGGCACGAGCAGGACAGCCACGCCGGCGGGCACGAAGCCGATCCCGGCATGCACGCCGCCGAGGCGCTGGCCGTCGAAGAGCCGCCTTCGTGGTATGGCAAGGTCATCATCGGCTGCATCACGCTCTTTGTGCTCGCCGCGACGCTCGGCTCCGTGGCGGTGCTCACCAAGGCCCCCGAGCCGGCCGAGCCCGATCATCACGATGATCACGGCCACGACCACGGCGGGCACGGGCATCACTGAGTCTTCGGCGGCCGTTCTTGAAAAGGTATGACCAGTCGGGTGCGTGATCTGCAATCGACAGGTTCCGGCAGTTCGCCCCCACCCCGGCCCTCCCCCGCAGAGCCGGAGGAGGGAGTGGAGGCCGCCATCCATCATGGCGACAACCTCGATCTGCTGCGGCGCCTCGGCGCGGGCACGGTCGATCTCGTCTACATCGATCCGCCGTTCAACACGGGGCAGCAGCAGCGGGGGACACAGCGCGCAGGCGGAACGGCCGGACAAGCAGCCTGCTACGCCGACGCATGGCCGACGATGCGCGACTATCTCGCGTTCATGCGGCCGCGCCTTGCCGAGATGCATCGCGTGCTCAAGCCGACGGGCTCGCTGCTGCTGCACTGCGACTGGCGCACGAGCCATCACCTGCGGCTGCTGCTCGATGAGATCTTCGGCGCTGAGCGGTTCGTGAACCATCTCATCTGGTCCTACGGCCTGGGCGGCTCCTCGCCGCGCCGCTTTGCCCGCAAGCACGATGACATTCTCTTCTACGGCCGGTCGGAGCAGTACTGGTTCGAGCCGCCGCGCGTGCCGGCGACGAGCGCGCGCATGCGCGGGCTCACGAAGAAAGCCACGGATGTGCTCGACATCCCCTCGATCAACAACATGGCCGCGGAGCGCACGGGCTATCCGACGCAGAAGCCCCTGGCCCTGCTCGAACGGCTCATCACAGCATGCTGTCCGCCCGGCGGCCTCGTCGCAGACTTCTTCTGCGGCAGCGGCACGACGCTCGTGGCGGCGCAGCGATTGCAGCGGAAGTGGATCGGCTGCGATGTCTCGGCGGAGGCAGTGAAGATCGCGCGGCAGCGCTTGAACGCTGATGGCGAAACCGCGATCGGTCAGTCGAGATAACCCAGGCCGCGCAGGCGATCCACAAGCACCTGCTCTTCATCCTGGTTGAAGACATCCTGGCCTTCGCCCCAGCCCTTGCCTTCCTGCGACGACGTGCCGGCGTAGGTGATCTCGTGCGAGGCAAGCCACTCGTCGGTGAACGCCTCGCGGATGAACTTGCCATCCATGTCATCGGGAATCGGCAGGCCCATGTAGCCCAGCACCGTCGGCACGACGTTGAAGATGTCCGTCGTGACGTTCGGGTTGTGCTTGATGCCCGGGCCGCACGCGAGGAAGCAGCCTTCCATGCGGTGCATGCCTGAGCCGGTCTTCCAATCGGCCTTGCGGAATGCACCTTTGCCCAGCGAAAAGTCTGCGATCCACTCGCCGTTGTCGAGGAAGAACACGATGTCGGGCGCGCGATCAGTGTACTTGCCCGTGTAGACCTCTTCGCGCACTTTGACGTGTGAGAGCATGGGCCGGCCGGTCTCGGGGTGGCGGATGTCGCGCAGCGCTTCGATGACTTCGTTGCGGACCTTTTCGTAGTCGCGCGGCTCGATGCAGCCATGATCGACGTGCGAGCCGTAGAGTTGGCGACCCTTCACATTGAGATACAGGCCGCCTTCGGTATTGCTGGCCATGTACGCCTTGGTCTTCTCCCAGTCGATCGACTCGTAGAACACGTCGTAGAAGGTGCGCGCGGCTCCGGACTGGCGTGCGGCGCGGCGGGTGAGGCGCTGCCGCGCCCACGCCTGGAAGCCGATGGTCTTGAGGAACTTGAACCACATCTTCTTGAGCAGGATGAGCGCCAGCGCCTGGCGGATCTTCATCTGGTTGACCACCAGCAGGCCGCGCTGCGCGAGGAAGTTGTTCACCATGAATTTGCCGTAGAGCGGCCCGAAGCCGTGGTCGGAGACGAAGAACACTGTTGTCTCTGGCCCGGCCTTCTCGAGCAGTTGCGCGATCATCTTGTCCTGCTCGCGGTAGAACTCGATGACCTTGTCCATCACCGCCTGGTCGTACTTGCCCGACTTCTTGAGCTTCTCGCGCTCTTTCGGGTCGAGGTAGTTCCACATCGCGTGCATCATCCGGTCGGTCTCGGTGAAGCACGGGAAGCAGAGTTCCCAGTCGGGGTACTGGTCCATCAGGTGCAGGCAGTACTTGGTGCGCTGCCACTCGCACTTGACCTCATCATCGATGAACTGCTGCGGCCGCGCGGCTGAGTAGCCCTGCCAGTTGACGGTGATGGTGTATTCGCCGAGTTTGGGTTCGAGCGTCCGGATGAGGTCGCGCGGCCAGGAGAAGTCGCCCTCTTTGTGCGGCGAGAGCATGTCGGCGAGCATGACGCCCTTGATCGGCGCCGCCGGGTAACTCACCGGCACGTTCATCACGATGCTCGTCTTGCCGGCTTCGGTGAGAATCTGCCAGAGCGTCTTGCCATCCACCTCGCGGGCGTTGACCACGCGCCGGCTGATCTGGGCCTTGTTGTTGGCCTTGGTCGGCTTGAAGAAGTCGAATACACCGTGATTGCCCGGCTGCTTGCCGGTGGCGAACGACACCCACGCCGGGCCGGTCACCGGCGGCACGGTGCTCATCAGCGTGCCCCACGAACCGCGGTCCATGAGCGATTTGCACGTGGGCATCACGCCCTGCTCGGTCAGCGGCTTCATGACGTCAAACGTCATGCCGTCGAGGCCGATGATCATGACTCGTGGTTTGCTGCTCACTGCTTTCTCGCCTGCATTCTACACGGCTCACATCGAACCAGAGGTATCGCGCCGCGGCCTTCTACATCCTGTTCCGGCCCGCCAGAACCTCCTCGTACAGATCCACCAACTGGTCCGCGACGAAACTCCACGTGAGCGTGCGGACCGTCTCGGGCAATTCGCGGCGGACCTGCTCGCGGTACTCCACATCGCCGATCGCCTTGCGCAGGCACTGCGCGCACTGCTCGACGTTGCCCGCTTCGAAGAGTTGTCCGAGCCGGCCGCTGTCGGTCTGTTCGACGAAGCACGGCACGGTCGTGAGGACGGGAAAGAGCCCGCACGCCATGGCCTCCATCGAGGAGACGCAGAACCCCTCGCCGTGACTGCCCATGACGTAGATGTCCGAGGCGTTTTCCATCTCCGGCAGCAGGGCGTTGTTCACGTAGCCCAGCAGCGTAACGTGCCGCGTGAGCGTCGGGCTCGCGGCGACGAGTGCCTTGACCTCGTGTTCGATGAGCCCGGAGCCGGCCATGTAGAAGTGCGACTCGGGAAACTCAGGCGCGACTTTCTCGTACGCGCGCAGCACCGTCAGCGGGTCTTTGCGCTTGGTGAGCCCCGCCGCCCAGAAGAGAATCGGCTTGCCCTTGAAGCCGGTCTTTTCGCGACACTTGGCCCGATCGAGCGGCTGGAAACGCTCGTCGTAGCCCACGCGGATGATGCGGCTCCTGGCGGGATCGAGGCCGAGGCCTTCGCGGTACATCTCTTCGTGGTACTTCGTGAGGTAGATGCCGCGCTCGGCCTGCTTATTGGGATATTGGAGCAGTTTGCGTATGTAACCCTTGCGCGCCAGATGCGGCCCGTGGTGCTGGTAGACGTAGGGGATGCCGCGCTTCACGAACGCGCGGGCGGCAAGGTGAAACGTGTACGCATAACTGTTCATCTGCCAGTGGATGAGATCCGGCTTCCAGTCGAGGATCTTGTGGAGAAACGCGCGCGACCACTGCTTGCCCTGGTAAAAGGAGCGGCGCGTCATGGGCCACATGGGCCTCGTGGCGAACCACTCCACGCCGGTGTCGCCGACTGCGTGGCCGCTGATGGTGTACATGATGTGGACGGAGACGGCAGAGCCGGGATGCCGGCGGTCGAGCGCGGCCTTGACGGATTCGGCCTCCTGACCGAGCCAGTCTTTCTTGTCGATGACGGCGCGGCGAAGGTCGGTTTCCCGATCGTTTCGCGTGGGGATGGAGCCAAAGATGAACGCGATCCGCACCGCCAATGCCTCCACCTGTTGCGGGGGTGTCATGCCCGGCGGCCAGGTCCGGCGAGTGCCGTGCAGAAAACCGGGCCAGATGATAGCCTGCGGGACCGCCGACTTGACAGCATCCATGTCGGCCGGATGATGGGGCGTCATCATCGGGTCCGCGGCGGGCTTTGGCTCACGCCGGGTCTGCGAAGCAATAGCGGACGCCGCAAAGCAGAACGAAGGGCCGAAAGGTCGATTGAGTGAACATCGCCGATGAATGAACGACGTCCCAATATTCTCATCGTGGTGTTTGACGCGGCCCGTGCGGAGAACTTCTCGATCTACGGCTACGAGCGGCCGACCACGCCGAATCTGCAGCGCCACGCCCGACACATGGCGATCTACCGCCAGTGCATTTCCTGCGCGATGTGGACGATGGCGAGTACGGCCGGCTTGTTCACGGGCACGTATCCGAGCACGCACCGTCTTGAGGTGGATGGCGAGCGCCTGAGCCGGCGCTTCACGACTTTGGCCGAACTGCTGAGTTCGCACAATTACGCGACGGCCAAGATCACCGGCCACGTGCCGTATGTGTCGGACTTCTCGGGGCTCGATCGCGGCTTTGCGCACAACTTCGAGCCGCCGCCGAACGCGCTTCGGGCCCGCTGGCGCGCCCTGAAGCGCCGCCGGGCCCAGAGCCAGGGCCAGCAGCGGCATGAAGGCGTGGATCTCGGCCTGGACCTCAAGACGGAGGCCGACGAGGTGCAGCGCCGCTCAATGCGCAACCGACTGCGCTACTGGATGACGGGCTTTGCCGACGCGGGGGCCGCTGCGTGCTTTGATGAACTGCGCCGATTCTGGAGTGAAAAGGAAGATCGGCCGCGCTTCGCGTATCTGCATCTGCAGGAGACGCACGCGGAGTACCGACCGCCGCATCGCTACCGCAGGAAGTTCCTGCCTTCCGCCTTGCGAAACCGGAATCTCGCGGCGATCAATCAGCGGCCCAACCCACACGATGTCGGTCTCGTCAAGATGACTCAGGAGGACTACGACGTCCTCACCGCGCTCTACGACAGCTGCATCGCCTACCTCGATGAGCAGGTCGGCCGCCTGCTCGACGACCTGTCAAAGCGGAGCGACTTTGACAATACTCTGGTGATCGTCACGGCCGATCACGGCGATTGCCTCGGCCGCCACGGCATCCTCGGGCATCAGTTCGTGTGCTACGACGAACTCATACACATTCCGTGGATCGTCAAGTGGCCGCGAAATGTCGCGATTACGGGGCCTCAGGACGATCTCATCCAGAACGTGGATCTCGTGCCGACCGTGTGCAGCCTCCTCGGGCTAGAGCGGCCCGCGGCCTGCGAGGGCATCGACGTGCTCTCGCAGTCGCGCGAGGCGGCGATCAGCGAGCTGCTCAAGCCCTTCGGGCTTTCGGCGCTGCGGCAGGGGCTGCACGAGATGGCGCCGCAATTCAATCGCGGCGTGCTCAGCGTGCGCAGCAAGACGCACAAGATGCTCACGTATACAGGCGATCAGGCCGACGAAGCGTACGACCTCGAACATGATCCTCGAGAATCGCACAATCTTCTGCCGGATCCGCAAAACGCGGCGACTTCCGGGCTGCAGCGGCTGCAATCGCTCCTGAACGATTGGAAACCGCGATGGCTTGACGCCTATACGGACGTGCAGTCGCGCCTGACAGGCGGCAGCTCCAGCGAGATTTCGCCAGAGGTGGAAGAAAGGTTGCGTGCTCTCGGTTACCTCGATTGAGGTGCCACGACCTTGAACTTTCCGCTGAAAAGATGGCCGAAGCTGCTCTTGGCGGCCGTGCACACGCGAAACCCCTGGGCCCACCGCCTGGTGGCGACCTGGCCGCGTCTTGATCTCGATCGCCCGGTGTTCGTGGTCGGCCTGCCGCGCTCGGGGACTTCGATCTTCGTTCGTCACTTCGGGCGGCATCGCGATTTCGCGCACTGGTCCGAGGCGCCGACGATGTGGGATCCGAGATTCCGCGCGAAGGATACCGATCATCGCTGGATCGAAGCGGAGGCCACCGACGCGACCGTGCGGCGAATCACGAACAATTTTGCCTACTACACCAAGTGGAAGGGCAAGCAGCGGTTCGTCAACAAGCACCCGCGCAACTCGGTGCGAGTGCCGTTTCTGATGGCTGGCTGGCCCGATGCGCACATCGTGAGCGTGCAGCGCGACCCACGCGCCGTCGTGTGGAGTCTTGTCTCGCGCACGCGTCAGGAGGGCTGGCGAAGCCGCTACCCGCTGGGGCAGTTCGCCCGTCCGCCGGGCTGGCGCGAGATCAATGCCGAATCCGACATGGTGCGGCGCTTCTCCCTCGCCGCGGCCGCGATTCACGAGACGCTGCAGGCCGATTTGAACCGCTGCGTGCCCGACGAGCAGTTGCACGTGGTCCGGTATGAGGACTTCGTCGTCGATCCGCGCGGCGTCATCGACGCAGTTTGGAGGGAGTGCGGGCTGGACGGCGACGAGCAGGCTCTGAAGCAGATTCCGGTCCGGCTGACGAACATGAACTCCAAGTGGAATCGCGCCATGTCAGTCGATGACATTGCCGCCATGGAGCCCATCGTCGAGCCTATGCTCAACGACCTCGGCTACGCCGCCAAGCGCGCCATCAAGGCGTCCGTGTAGCCGGTCTGATCCAAGGCTGAGGCGAGCGATGCGCGTTCCGGGAAAAATCGAGCGGATTCTGTGGTACACCTTGTGGGGGCGAAATCCGGTCACGCTCGCGGCGATTGGTCTGCTGCCGCACCGCCGGGTGGATCGGCCGATTTTCATTCTCGGTTCGCCGCGCTCGGGGACGAGCGTGTTCAGCCGCATCTTCGGCGCTCATCCTGAACTGGCCAACTGGTCCGAGGGGCATTTCCTCTTCGACCCGCATTACCGCAACCAGAAGAACGAGCATCGCTGGACGGAGAAGGACGTCACGGCCTTCGGCGCCCGGCGCCTCCGCTCCAACATCGATTGGTATTGCCGGTACATCTCGCTCCGCCAGCGCCTCAACGCGCATCGATTCACGAACAAACTTCCGCGCAACACGTTGCG
Source organism: Phycisphaerales bacterium (assembly GCA_020852515.1). Lineage (NCBI taxonomy): Bacteria > Pseudomonadati > Planctomycetota > Phycisphaerae > Phycisphaerales > Phycisphaerales bacterium. The sequence goes on along the minus strand of JADZAS010000023.1, from coordinate 192,675 downwards.
GGTGCCGTGGCTGCTGTCGATCTTCCCCGATGCGGAGTTTGTTCACATCATCCGGGACGGCCGGGCCGTGGTTCGCTCCATGATTCGCGTCATGGAGAAGCAGCACAAGCAGGATCGCACCCTGGCGGATTTCGCGCGTCCGCCGGGCTGGCAGGAGTACTACAGGGCCGATCCGTACGAGGCGCATGCGAGGCAGTGGGCGGGGATCGAAGACACGGTGCAGTCCGATCTCGAAAAGGTGCCGGCCGAGCGCGTCTGCCGCGCCAAATACGAGGAGTTCATCCTCGATACGCGCAACATCATGCGCCGCATGTGCGCCCAGTTTGGCCTGCAGGACGATGACAGGGCGGTCGCCTGCTTCCCCGAGCACCTTGAGAATCGCAACAGCAAGTGGCCCACGGAGTGCACGCCGCAGCAGATCGAAACCATGCGGCCCTGGGTCACGCCGCTTCTCATCAAGTACGGCTATGAATCGCGTGAAGACTGGACCGTGCCGGGCCAAACCGCCGGCGAAGCGCGGCCGGAAGCGGTTCGCGCGTGAGATTCAGGAAGCGACCTGGAGCGATCGTTTCAGCGCTGGCGGAATATTGAGCAGGCACACCCGTTTGGTGACGTGGTTCTCGCGGTCGAACTCGTTGAGCAATTGAGCGATATCGCCCAGGCGCCGGCGGTCCTTTGTGCCCTTGAACGGCCGGGCGATCTTGCGGATTCCCGCGTACTCAAAAAAGTTCAGACAGCCGCCGGGCGCCAGCAGAGCCTTCATGCGATCGAGGATCTCCCGGATCACCTGCGGCTCGAAGTTGTTGAGCGGGAGCGATGAGATGATGAACTGATACTGCCCCTCAAGCGGGACGGTCTGGATGGGGCCGCAGTGCATGCGGATCGTCGCGCCGGGGACGCGCTGGCGCGCCGGCTGAAGGAACTTGCGGTCGAGGCTGCGGGCGAAGTCTTCGTTGATCTCGACGAGATCGAACACATCGCCGTTGTCCAGCGTCGGGACGATCTGCTCGGTCATCGGGCCGGCGCCGGGTCCGACCTCGAGAATGCGACGAGGTGGTGCGGCCTGGCGACACTCCTTGGTCATCAGTCGCGCGAACGTCGGCATGCTCGGAACGGGCGTTCCGGTGTGGTAGTAGTCTTTGAGGGCGACCTTGATATGCGTGAGCATCGATGCCCTTTCGTGATCACGATGCGTGGGCCGCGGGGATCACTAGTATAGTCCGCGACCCGGTTTCTTGTTTGGAGTGGTTCAAATGGCGTTGCAGGACCAGACTGTCGAATCGCTTCTGGAGGCCGTGGCGGCCAGAACGCCTTCTCCTGGAGGCGGCGCCGTGGCCTCACTCGTCGGCTCGCTGGGCGCTGCGCTGGGCCGCATGGCTCTGGCCTACTCGATCAATCGCCGCTCCACCGACGAGCAGCGGCGCGACCTTCAGGGCGCCATCGAGCATCTGACCGCCATCGGGCGGCAAATGCTCGATCTGGCCGAACAGGATGCTCAGGCATATGCCGCCCTGGATGCGCTTTTTCGCCTCGCTGAGGACGACCCGAAGCGCGTCGAGCAGTGGGAGCCGAAGGTGCAGGCCGCCATTCGCGCGCCGATGGCCGTCGTGCAGGCGGCCTGCGGCATGGCCGGCCTGCTGGGTGATCTTGCCGAGGCCTGCAACCCCCGCCTGCTGAGCGACCTGGCGATTGCGGCGGCGCTCGCAGACGCGGCGGCGCGCAGTGGCGCCTGGAACGTCCGCGTGAACCTGCCGCTTGTTTCCTCGATGCCGGAGCGCTGTCGGATTGAGGGGCGGCTGGAGAAGGCGCTGCATGATGCCGCGGCGTCGGCACACCGGGCGGAGATGGTGGCGCGCCGGCGGGCGCCGCTCTGACGCCCGCCATTCAACCTGCCCACGTCGGCCGGCCGATGAATGGGCCGTGCTCGACCGCTATGACACACCTGCGAGAGCGGATGCCAGCCGTCCTGAAACCAAGCCCTGGCTGATGGTCTATTTCGAGTGCTGCCACGCCTATGGCCGGCTGCACCGCAACCGCACCGCGACCCAGTATTCGGGGAGATGCCCGAGATGTGGCGGTCGCGTCACGGCCCGAATCGGCGCCGGCGGCACCTCGCGACGCATGTTCCGCGCCGGTTGAGGCCGCGTCGGCGCCACACGTCAGCACGCGCTCCGGCCGGTCTACGATTGCCGCATGAGCCGCTTTTCATCGAACCAGTCGTACGACATCGCCCGAGCAACCGGCTGCTGTGCGGCGACGGGCGAAGCCATCGCACCCGGCGCTGTCTACATCGCCACGCTTTGCGAACGGGAGGGCGAAGAGGGATTCGAGCGGCTGGACTACAGCCTGGCCGCGTGGGAACGCGGCCAGCGCCCGCCGCGGCTCTTCTCATCATGGCGCACGACAATGCCCGAGCCCGGCGGCAAAGCGAAACCGTTTGTCGATGACGAGGTGCTTCTCAACCTCTTTCACCGCCTGGCGGATGACGAACAGCCCCAGCGGATCGCCTATCGCTTCGTTATTGCGCTCATCCTGCTCCGCAAGCGCCTGCTCAAGCACGAGTCCACGGAGCAGCGCGACGGAGCAAGCGTCTGGCTGATGCGACTCAAAGGCGATCCGGCCGAGGCGCCGCCGGTCGAAGTCATCGACCCGCATCTGAACGAAGACCAGGTGCGCGAGGTGTCGGACCAGCTGGGCGAAATCCTCCGGGGTGAACTGTGACATCGTGGCGCTGCACCGCCGCCACCACTGCGCTATGGGTGGCGTGCCTGGCCGGAGGATGCAAGTCACCGAACGGCGCCCAGGCCGGGCCGCGCACTGAGCCGCTCGGGACGCCGCCGACTTACCGCGAACTGGCCCAGCGCCAGAATGCGCGCGTGGCGGACATCAAGGGGTTCTACACGCGGGGCAGCGTCGAGGTGTCGTGGACTGACGAGCAGGGCCAGCGGCAGAACGAAGTCGGCGAGGGCAATCTCATCTTCATGCGACCCGATCAGGTGGCGCTTACGTTCGAGAAGGTCGGCAAGACCTACCTGTGGATCGGCGGCGGGCCGGAACGCTCGTGGATGCTTTGGGGCGGCGACATTTCGCGAGCCTTCATCGCCCGAAACAGCAACGCCTTCAGCACCTGTTGCGAGGCGTTTCCCGTGTCGCTGCTTCCGGCTGAACTGATCGACTTGTATGGCGTGTTCGAGCTGCCGCTGGATCTGTCCGAGGGCGTGGTCGCGGCCGTGGAGGGAGACGAGCAGCGCCGCGCCTGGGTAGTCACCGCGCCGGCTCGCTGGTGCTCGCGCCGCGCCTGGATCGCCGCAGACGACGGCCGACCGCTGCGCGTCGAATTGTTCGATGCGGCGACGGGTCGCCTCTGGGCCGCCAGCGAACTGACGGAGTACCGCGAGATGGAAGTGCGCGGCGTGGCGCCGGGGCGCCAGCCCTTCGTTCCAACGCGCGTCGAGGTTCGTTCGGGCAGTCTCGCCGAAGAAGAGTTCGTCCGACTGACTTTGAGCGACCCGGCAGATGTCCCCGCTGGGCACACGGAGATCAAGCAGGCGCTGTTCGACTTCGATGCGATCAGGCGGAACATGCGTCCCGACGAGGTCATCGTACTCGACGCGAACTGCCCCGATCCGGCGCTGCCGGCTTCGCCGACCGGCTCGAAGTGAGATGCGCCGCAGCGGCCCCCGCCGCCGACTATGATCCACCCAAGTATGCTCGTGGGCCGACGGAACATCAACATGGCAAAGCCGCTTTTCGGGGGCGCGCTGAGCGGCTGGCTCGCGTGTCTCGCGGCGCTGGCCTTCGCGGTTGCGGCGCACGCCCAGGCGAGCGAGCGGCCGCTGGCGCCTGTGGCCGTCAGCGACGGGCAGCACGTCTGGTTCTTCCAGCCTGCCGGCATCGCCGAGAACACGCGCATCATCGTCCTGCACCACGGTCCGCGCCACGCCAAGGGGCAAGCCGAGCAAGCGAGCATCGTCGAAGACATGCCCGAAGCGGCGCTTGCGGTTGACAGCAGGCTCTATTGCATTTTTCGCGGCAAGCGCAATCCCGCTGGGGGGTTTCAGAACAGATCGGTCTCGACCGTGCGCGCAGAGGCATACGACCCTCGCTCGCGGGCCTGGGTGTACGAGCCTTCGCCCCGCGCCCGCACCGTCGCCGACCTGCCCGGCGCGGGCCGCATCAACGGGTTCGTCGCCGATGGCCGCGAGCCGCTCGTCCTGCTCACGGCATTTGCCGATGCACCGCAAACCGAGGCGACCGAGGGCGGACCAGGTCTGCCGCAGTTGCTTCGTCTTGCCCTGCCTCGCGGCGAGTGGGAGCCGGTTGCGCTGCCGCCAGACGCGCGCGATACCGACCGATTCGCGCTGCTCGCTGGCGTCCGGCCGATCCTGCTCGTCTCAGCGCCATCGGGCGAGTCGACCGCATATTCGCTCGAGTCGGACTCCACGTGGAGTGCGGAGAGCGTTGAAGTGGCGGCAGAGCGCATCGCCGATTCAGCCGTGTACGACGGCCAGAGTTACGCGGCCCTTTCCACCGATGCGGCTGACGAACTCGAAATCGTCCTGCTCCGTCCGCCACACGTCTATCCGGTGGCGCGGATCAAGGGTCTGCCGCCCAGCACGCGGTTGATCGACTTCGGGTCCAGTCTCGCTCTGGCCACGGCGCCGCCCGAGGGCGACCGGCTGAGCGTCACTTCGGTTGACGTGGAGAGCGGCAAGACGGATGAGGCTGTTGAACTCCGCCAGCGGCTGCGACCGGCGTTCGAGGACTTCAGCCTGCTCGTGCTGGTCGGGGCGCTGCTTTTCGCGATCCTCATCATGTTCATCTTCCGGCCGGCGGATCCGGCGCGGATGAACGTAACGCCGCCGAGGGGGGCGCGCGTCGCCGAGCCGCGGCGCCGCGTCGTGGCGCTGCTCATCGACCTGCTGCCGTCGGCTCTGCTGGCGGGCCTGGTGCTCGACGTGCCCCTCAAGGCTGTGTTTGACATCGCGCAGATGCCCATGCGAGCCCAGCACATCGAGCAGAGTTGGCCGATGATGCTCATGTTCCTCATCTGCATCGGGCATTGCACGCTGAGCGAACTGCTCTGGGGCCGCACGCTGGGCAAGGCGCTCATGGACTGCTGGGTCGTCGGCACCGACGGCCAGCGCGCGAAGGTTGCGGGCGTGCTCGTTCGCAATGCGATGAAGTTCGTGGCGCTCAACGTGCCACTGCTGTTTCTGTTCGTCTACATCAACCAGTATCGCCAGCGGCTCGGAGATCTCGCCGGCCGCACCATCGTCGTGACACACCACGACGGCCCCGAACCCTCCGACGCATCGATTGACCGCGAGGCTTGACGGCCCTTAGCGCGCAAGTACATCCACGGCTTCGCCCAGCGCGTCGATGGCGGCGATGAGTTGCCGGTCGGAGAGGTACGGCGCCGGTCCCAGGCGCAGCACGCCGTCGCGATGATCCGTGAACATGCCGCGCTGCCGAAGCAGCGAGCAGATCTCTGCAGCGCGCGGCGAATCAAGGGCCAGAAATCCGCCCAGTCGCGCCAGCGCAATCGAGCGGTCGCGCGAGATGATGGCCGGATCAGCATCGAGTGCGTCGAAGCGCTCGGCGAGCAGACCCACCTGGTGCTGGCTCACCTCGCGGAGCCGTTGCGGGGTGAGATGCATGGCGTCGAAGAAGTCAAGCACACGCGCGGCGCGGTAGTGACTCGTCGGGTCGTAGGTCGCGCCGGCAAAGCGGCTGTCGCCGTTGGAAAACGCCACGCGGCCCGGGTGCGCGCGATCGGCGATCGCGTCGAACTCGGCATACCAGCCGGTGATCACCGGCCGAAGCGCACAGTCGGGCGGGAAGCGGAGGAAGCAATTGCCCTCGCCGCACTGGAGGTACTTGTAGCCACCGCCGAGGATGAAGGCGTGCTCGAGACCTTCCAGGAGCGATGGCGCCAGCGGCCCCCGGGCGCCACTGCGATCGGTTGCGCTCCCCACGAGATCGAAGTGCTGCAAGGCATCGACGACGTTGACGCTGTGGTACATATCGACCAGCAGCGCCGCACCGGCACGCTGGCACGCTAGCGCGACGTCGTGGAGTCCAGGCACGATCTGTCCGGTGCGAAACAGCACGTGGGAAACCATGACCAGAGCGGTCTGGTCATTGACGGCCTCAGCCAGCCTCCAGGCGATATCGGCGCTGGGCCGCGATGGGATCCGCACGATCTGCAGCGGTGGCACCTCGGCGAGCCGATCCAACTGGCGCCGGGCGCTGTGGTATTCGCCGTCGGTGGTGACGATGCGCGGCCGGTCGCGCAGCGGCAGCGCCGAGAGCAGCCGCACGAGCAGGTCATGCGTGCTCGATGCGAAGGCATAGCAGCCGTCGCGGTCGCCAAGCCGCTCCATCAGGCCGCGCTTGTAGCGATTCATTTTTTCGAAGGCACGGGGCCACTTGTCATCGACGTACGTGGCCGCGTCCCGCCACGCCTCGATCTGCCCCTCGAGCGAGACATCCGGCCACGCCTGGTGCGAGTGGCCCGTGAGCAGCAGGCGGTTGGCGACGTCAAACTGCGAGTAGTGCGGCGCCAGCGCGTTGTCGTCGGCGTAGAGGTCTTCGGGCCTGAGCGCTCCGGCAATCTTCGGCCCCGCTCTCCCGTCACTCACCTGCGTCTTCGCACCGCTTTCAATCATCGCGCGGCCCTCTATCTACAGGTGGATCCGGATCGCCCACAGATCGGGGAACAGCGGGCGAAAAAGCGTCTGTTTGAGGTACTCCGCGCCGGCCGAGCCACCCGTGCCCGGTTTGGAGCCGATGGTGCGTTCGACCATCTTCACGTGGCGGTAGCGCCACTCCTGCAGCCCCTCATCCAGATCGACGAGGCGTTCGCACACCTGTGCGCACAGCGGGCAGGTGCGGTAGACCTTGACGAGCGTCTGCTGCAGGGTCTCGCTCGGCTCCCACCGCTGCGTCACATCGCGCTCCAGCAGCTCGCCGGGCACGTCGAATCCATTGGCGACGAGGAAGCGCAGGAACGAGTCGAAGAGGGCGGGCTCGCGCATCCGCCGCTCAAGCCGTTGCCGCGCGTCGCTGCCCTCCGCCTGGGCGCTGATGGCGTGCGGCTGGCGGTGGCCCAGCAGGAACTCCACTTCGCGGAACTGCGCGGACTGAAACCCGCTGGCGCTCTCAAGGCGCCCTCGAAACGAGTTGAACGAGAGCGGCGTCATCGTCTCCAGGATGTCCACCTGGCCCACCAGCGTTTTGAGAATCGTCAGGATGCGCTTGAACGTGTGCAGTGCCGCCGGCGCGTCGTTGGCCTGCAGGCGCGTCTGGAGGAAATCGAGTTCGTGGAGCACCTGCTTGAACCAGAGTTCGTAGACCTGGTGGATGATGATGAAGAGCATCTCGTCGTGCTCGGGCCGGCCGTTCTCGTCGGCCGATCGGCAGCGCTGGCAGGCGAGCAGTTCATCGACTTTGAGGTAGTTGGTGTAGGTGACGGCGGCGCTGGTCATGCGGGCTCCGGTAGCGGCAGTGGGGGCGAAATCCGGGCATGGTCGCGGCGCGGCTTGGGCCTACGATGATCTCGCCATGATCAACAAAGTCTATGCGACACCCGCCGCCGCGCTCGAGGGCCTGCTCCACGATGGCATGACCGTGATGGTCGGCGGCTTTGGCCTCTGCGGAATCCCCGAGCGGCTCATTCTCGCCCTGCGCGACAGCGGCACCAAGGGCATCACCGCGATCTCGAACAATGCCGGCATCGACGACTGGGGCTTGGGCCTGCTGCTGCAGACGCGGCAGATTCGCAAGATGGTCTCGACCTACGTCGGCGAGAACGACGAATTCGCGCGGCAGTTTCTCTCCGGCGAACTCGAGATCGAGTTCGTGCCCCAGGGCACGTTCGCCGAGCGCATCCGCGCCGGCGGAGCGGGCATCCCGGCCTTCTACACGCGCACCGCGGTCGGCACCCCGCTCGCTGAAGGCAAGGAGCATCATGACTTCGACGGGCACACCTACGTCATGGAGCGCTGGCTCAAGGCGGATGTCTCGCTCGTCAAGGCGTGGAAGGCCGACACGGTCGGCAACCTCATTTTCCGGAAGACCGCGCGAAACTTCAATCCCATGATGGCCATGGCGGGCAAGACCACCGTGGCCGAGGTTGAGGAGATCGTCCCGGCCGGCTCCATCGATCCGGATGCGGTGCACACGCCGGGCATCTTCGTCGATCGCATTGTAAAGACCAGCAGCGAAAAGCGCATTGAGCAGCGGACCACTACGCCGCGCTCCACCTGAATCACCGGAGTTGGACATGCCTCTGACACGCGACCAGATCACCAGGCGGGCCGCCGGGGAACTGCACGACGGCTTCTACGTCAACCTCGGCATCGGCATGCCCACGCTCGTGGCCAACCACGTGCCGGCCGGCATGCAGGTGTGGCTCCAATCCGAAAACGGTCTGCTGGGCATGGGCCGCTTTCCCCACGAGGATGAAGTCGATGCCGATCTCATCAACGCGGGCAAGCAGACGGTAACCGCCGTCGCCGGCGCGTCGTTCTTCGATGGCGCGACCTCGTTCGCGATGATCCGCGGCGGACACATCGACATGGCCATCCTCGGCGCCATGGAGATCAGCCAGGATGGCGATATTGCCAACTGGATGGTTCCCGGAAAGATGGTCAAGGGCGTCGGCGGAGCGATGGATCTCGTCGCCGGCGTAAAGCGCGTCGTCGTCACCATGGAGCACACCACCAAGAAGGGCGAGCCCAAGATCATCCCGCAGTGCACGCTTCCGCTGACCGGCAAGGACTGCATCGATATGATCATCACCGACCTGTGCGTGATGCACCGCAGGGTGCGCGACGGCTTAAAGCGGTTTGAAGTGACCGAGATCGCCCCCGACGTGACGCGCCAGCAGGTTGAGCAGGCGACCTCGGCGGAGATCTGGTGGTCGCCTGAACTCAAGCCCGTGGCCGTGTAGGCCTGCACCGATAATGCAGGCGTTGCGCCTGTGCCGGATCGGGGGGAACTTGCGCCGGCGGCGCCGGGCCCGGGCCTGAACCAGCCGCTTCCGATGGCCGATAGCCCGCCAGGGTGGATCGCGCCCAATTCGCGCGCGGTGCGCCCCGAAGAGGTGCGGCGCAATGGCCGGGCGGGCAGATCTTACAATCCGGCAGTTCGAGCGGAACGAGGTCGTGCTCGAGGGCGAGTTTGAAGTTGCGCCCGCAGACCGCGCCCAGGTGATTTTCTCCGCCCGGCATGCGGCGGTGATCGACGCCCACACCATTCGCATGACCGTCTCCGACATCGGAGCGGGCGGCATCGGCTTTCAGTCTCCGCTGTTCCTGCCGCGCATGCTGCGCGGCACCATCCGCATCCTCGAACCAATCAAGACGACGGGACAGATGGATACCCACTCGCCGCGCTGCGTGGCGTTTGAGCACGCGGTGAGGATTCGCCGCGTCGATCTCACGAGCCGCATCCCGTCGTACTTCATCGGATCGAGTTTCGAGGCTGCCGATGCGCATCTTGACGAGGCGCTGACGGCGATGATGGACCGCATCTCCGAGACCTTGCGGTCTCGGGCCGCTCAGGTCCTCTCCGCTGGAGTGCCCGACGAACCGGAGAATCGGCCATGAACGAGTCGGCTGAATTCCTCGGCAAAGCGCTCGTTGAAGAGGGCCTTCTCAGCCGCGCTCAACTCAGTCAGGCCGCGGCTCTGGCCGGCGAGGCCGACTGCACGCTCGACGAGGCCATCGAAACGCTGGCGCTTCTGCCGGCCGATCGAATCGCCATGACCAAGGCGCAGATCTGCGAAGCGCCCTATGCCGATCTCTCGCAATTCGAGATCAACCTCTCCAACTGCCGCCTCATTCCCCGTGCTCTGGCGCGCCAGCACCTGTGCATTCCGCTGTTTGTCATCGATGACGTCGTGGCTTTGGGGATCGAAGATCCGCTCAATCTGCAGGCGCTCGACCAGGTGCGCCAACTGGTCCGCCGCGAGGTCGATCCGATTCTGTGCGAGCCCAAGGCGCTGCGCGACCTTATCGAGCGCGCCTACGCGCTGACGGGAGTCGAGGCCGAGGATCGCACAGGCGGCGAAGTCGAAGTGGAGGAGGGCGAGACCGGGCCGATCGTGCTCGCCGTCAACACGTTGCTCGCAGATGCGATCCGCAGCGGCGCTTCGGACGTTCACGTCAACCCTGATCAGGGCGAGATGCACATCCGCTACCGCATTGACGGCGTGCTCCACAAGAGGCAGGGGCCGCCGCTGAGCATGCACAGCAAGATCGTCCAGCGGCTCAAGGTCATGGCGGGTCTCGACGTCACGCAGACGCGCCGGCCGCAGGATGGTAAATTCCGTTTCGTGCATGGCGAGCGGCGCGTGGATGTTCGACTCAGCGTTATGCCGACCGTGACCGGCGAAAACGCGGTCATTCGCATCCTCAACGCCGGCAGCACGATTCTCACCTTCGCCGAACTGGGCATCGACCCGACCACCGCCGGGCAACTCGAGCAGATCCTCGCTCAGCCGCACGGCATGCTCCTGGTCACCGGTCCGACGGGCAGCGGCAAGACGACCACGCTCTACAGCGCCATTTCCCGAATCAACACGCTGCAGCTCAACATCATCACCATCGAAGACCCGGTTGAAATTCGCGTGCCGCTCGTGCGCCAGGTGCAGGTGAATCCGGAGATCGGACTGACGTTTGCCTCCACGCTGCGATCGGTGTTGCGGCAGGATCCCGATGTCGTTCTCGTGGGCGAAATACGCGACGAAGAGACGGCGGCAATCGCGCTGCAGGCGTCGCTCACCGGGCATCTCGTGCTTTCGACGCTGCACACGAATGACGCCGCCGGCGCTATAGCGCGCCTGACGGATTTCGGCCTGCCGCCGTTTGTGATCAACTCGGCCGTGTCGGGCGTCCTGGCCCAGCGGCTGGTGCGACGTGTCTGCGAACAGTGCGCGGCGCCTGACGACCCGGCGCCGTTTCACGTTGCGCAATTCGATCTGCATGATGTGCGGGGTCTGCGGAGGGGACAAGGCTGCCCGCGCTGCCTGCAGAGCGGCTATCAGGGCCGCATCGGGCTGTATGAACTGATCCGATTCAGCGCGCCGCTGCAGGAAGCAGTCGCCGGCGGGTCCTCCACCGACGAGATCCGTCGCGTCGCCATGCGCGAGGGCGCGCGGCTCATGTGGCAGGATGGGCTCGACAAGGCCCGCATGGGGCTGACGACCATTGATGAAGTCGCTCGGATGGTGATGGTCGATCAGACGGCCTACGCCGGCGCCGCTGCGCCGCGGAGGATGTCGGCATGACCGCGGGCACATACGAGTACAAGGCGCTGGATCCGCGCGGCCAGGCGCGCTCGGGCGTGATGGCCGCCAGCACGTGGGACGAGGCCTATCGGCGGGTCGTCTCGACCGGTCTGACGCCGGTCTCGGTGCGCGAGCAGCGGCGGCGCGGCCGCCGAGGCGCGCGGCGAATCACGCTGCGCGACGTGAGCCAGTTCACCTACCAGTTCTCCGTGCTCATCGAGGCGCGCATCCCGATCGCCGACGGCCTGCGGTCGATCGCGCGCGAAGAGTCCAACGCGGCGCTGGCGATGATGATCGAAGACATTGCCGCTGGCATTGCCTCAGGCAGCACTGTCACGGCGGCAATGAGCGGCTATCGCCACGTCCTGGGCGACGTGTACGTAGAGACCATCAGCGCGGCGGAAAAGAGCGGCAACCTTGTGCGCATCCTCGCCCACCTCGCAGAGATGCTCGACCGGGAAGTGGAGACCCGCGCCAGCCTGCGCTCGGCGCTGATGTACCCGGTGTGCGTCCTGACGGCGCTGGTCGCGGCGATGACGTTCCTGATGATTTTCGTCGTACCGCGGTTTGTGGCGATGTTTGAATCGCGAGGCATCGATCTGCCGCTGCCGACGCGGATCGTTATCGGCATCAGCGATTCGGCTACGTCATACTGGTGGATCATTGCCGGTGGAATCGTCGCCGCAGTTGCCATTGTCCGCCGCATCTCCGGCACGGCTCATGGCAGCCTGTTTCTGGACCGATGCGTGCACCGGCTGCCGATCGTGCGCAGCGCGCTGCAGTCGGCGGCGCTGGCGCGGTTTGCCCACGTCTTCGGCCTTTCGATTTCCAGCGGCCTGCCGTTGATGGACTGCCTGGAGATGGGCGGCCGCGCCGCGGGCCGGCCGCTGCTGCTGCTCGACGCGCGGCGCCTGGCCACGCAGGTTTCGCAGGGAGGAAGGCTCGCTGAAGTGTTACAGGACTGCCCGTATATCTCTGGTTTCGCGCGGCGGCTCATCTCCGCCGGAGAGCAGTCCGCCGAACTGCCCAACATGTGCCGCATCATCGCGCGGCACTATGACCGGGAGGTTTCGTACATCACGCGCAACATGGCCACGCTCATCGAACCGGTGGTCGTCGTCGCGCTGGCTGCGATGGTGCTTGGACTGGCGCTGGCCATCTTCCTGCCGATGTGGAACTCGATGGCGCTTCTTGGATGACTCTTCGCGGCTGCGTCGTGGTGCGGCCGCTCTCGAAGTGGTGGAATGGAACTGAACTGGCAATCGGAGGTTGAGAACATGGACTCGAACCGGATCGGACGCACAACTCGCCGCGCCTTCACCTTGATCGAACTCATCGCCGTCATCGTGGTGCTGGCGATCCTGTCGGGCGTGGCGCTGCCGAGGTTCTTTGATTACTCGGCCAAGGCGAAGGAATCCGCCTGCCGCGGCGCCCTCGGCGGCGTGCGCAGCGCCATCGCCAGTTTTTACAGCAACTCGGCCGTGAACGGCACGCCGGTCTATCCCACCATCGCGCAGTTGCGCACGGCCGGCACGGTGATGCAGGAAGCCATCCCCGAGAACCCGTACAACAACGACAGCCGCATCCTCGCCGCCACGTGGGACGCGAGCAATCCGCCTGTTTCCGGGAACCGCGGCTGGTGTTACGACGAAGCGACTGGTAAGTTCTGGGCCAACACCGACACGTTGGGCGAGAACACCTGGTAACGCTATGCCCCTGACGGGAACGAACCTGGGCCGATCCGGCTTGCGGGTCGGCGGCTTCACGCTGATGGAACTGCTCGCCGTGCTCGTGCTGCTGGCGATCATCAGCGCCGTGGTTGTTCCGACGCTGAGCAACGTTGGGGCGACGCGGCAGGCGGCTGCGGCGTCGCGCCTGCTGCGCGATGTGCAACTGGCCCGCCAGCGCGCTGTGGCGCGCGGCGTGCGCACGTGGGTGGTCATCGACGCCGATGCACAGCAGTACGCACTGTTCATCGAGGATGCCGCGGCGCCCGGCCGCGCCAACCGCCAGCCCATCATCGACGAGGCGACGGGCAAGCCCTTCGTGGTCGCTCTGAACCAGGGCGAGTGGCGCGGCGCTTCGGTGGCCGCCGTTGACATCGCCGGCCGGTCGGAAGTGGGATTCGACAGCCGGGGGCGGCCGCTCGGAGCGGATGAAGCGCTGCTTGCCTCCGACGGCACCATCACGCTCTCGGGCGGTCACACCGTCCGCATCACGGCGCGCACCGGGCTGGTGCAGCGCATCCAGTAACTCGACGGTTCACCACGCACAGCGGGACAGGGACGTTCCAGATGATGCGGACCACCGCCCAACCTCACGGCCGCGCCTTCACGCTCATCGAGACCATCGCGGCGCTGGTCATTCTGGCACTGGCGATCCCGCCGATGCTGCTGGCGCTGCGCCAGGCCAGCGTGGACCGCATCGATCCGATGCGCTTCTCTCAGGCCCGCTGGCTGGCCACGGAGCGGCTCGAGGACATTCTCGCCGATCGGCAAAGTGCCGCCCGCGGCTACGACTACGTCGTAGAGGCCAACTACTTCGCCGAGCCGGAGACCGACGCGAGCCCCGCGTTTGCGCGGCAGGTGCGCATCGTCGAAACCGCTCCTGATCTACAGACCGCCGGACGCGGCTGCAAGACGGTGACTGTCACCGTGACCTGGCTGGACTCCAGGCGCCGGCCTCAGTGCTTCGAGGTCGCGACTGTGCTCACGGAGACACACCCATGAGGCGCCGCGGGTTCAGTCTGGTCGAGGTCATCGCGGTGATCGTGATTCTCGGACTGGTCGGCAGCGCTGCGTCGTCGCTTATTCTCACGGCCGTGGCGTCGTTTACGGACACAAGCGTGCGGCTGGCGCTGCACAGTGAGGCGAGCGTGGCGCTCGATCGAATCGTCCGCGAGATCCGTGAGATCGATGCCGCACCCGAGGACAATCAACCGAACGCGGACATCCGCAGCGCCGGCGCGACCAAACTGCAGTGGGCCGATTCGAAATCGCTGCGGCTCGTCGGCGGGACACTCTTACTCAACACCGACGGCACGAATGAAGATGCTCTGTGCACGGGAGTATCTGATTTCGCCTTCGACTTCCGGGACGACTCGAACCGCTCGCTGCTTCTCGGCGGGCGCGTTGCCGATGATGATCTCGCCAGAATCCAGCGCATCGCGGTGCGGCTCAGCCTCACCAGGCAGGGCATGACCGAGTCGCTGCAGACTCGCGTGTTCATTCGCGCTGCGATGACGGGAGACTCGCAGTGAAACGCGCGCCGCTGGGTCATGGTCAAGCGACGCGGCGCGGCAGCGTACTGGCCGCGGTGATTGTGCTGCTGCTCATTCTCGAACTGGCCATCGCCTCGCTGCTCATGAACAGCACCAGCGAGCAGGGCATCGGCATCGACCGCCTCGACACCGTTCGCGCTTTCTACGCAGCCGAAGCGGGCGCGCAGATGGCTCTGCGCGAAATCACGATCGGGCGTGATGAAGACGGCGACGGCACGGTCGGCGGTGTGTCGGACGACGGCGAAGCGGCCAACGATCCGGCCCTCGGTCTCGCGCGGTTTCACGTCACCGTCACCGCCGGCGCCGATGCCACGATCATCACCAGTGAAGGCGTTTGCGGCAACGCATCGCGCGTGATGCAGCTGATCGTCTCCGACTGAACCGCATGGAGGACTCGCAATGCGCTGCGTGATCATTCTGGCAACGGTCCTCCTGTGCGGCGCGCTGTCAGCGGCGGTGCATGCCGACGGTCGCACGTTTTACGTGCGGCAGGGCGGCAGCGATCGCAACAGCGGGCTCGATCCTGATGCCGCGCTGCGGTCAATTCAGCGCGCCGTGTCGCTGTGCACGCGTTCGGGCGACTCGGTCATCGTCGGTCCGGGCGTCTACTACGAGCAGGTGCGCATCGGCAGCGGCGCCGGGGCGGCGGCGGCAAGCGGCACGGCCGAATCCCCCAACGCTCTTGTGGCTGATTTACATGGCAGTGAGACCGGCGACGAGGCCGGCGCCGTAGTCATTGAAGGCGATGGTGTGCGCGAATGCGGCATCCGCCTCACCGATCGAGACGACTGGCTCATCAGTGGCTTCACGTTCCGCGGCCAGTCACAGCGGGGCGTGTTGATCTCCCAGGCAAGCGGCGTGAGTGTTGAGGCCTGCATGTTTCATGCGCTGCGTGAAGCCGGCGTAGAAGCGACCGACTGCGATGAACTCATCATTGCCGGTAATCTGTTCCTTCGCGATGCTCAGTCCGGTTCGAGCATCGTGGTCAGAGCCGAGAGCCGCGCAAAGCCAAAGCGGGCCGACGAGCGCCATCACGATAAGGAAGACGATGTCGAGCGCGAAGCGCATCGTGAGAACGATGCTCGCGGCCGAGACAATGCGCGAGACGGATACGACCGAGACGATGACGACCGCCACGACCCTCGCCCCGAACCGCCTGACCGCGGCCACAAGTGGGGACACCACAAGCGCCGCCGCTCGGATCCTGGCGAGACCGTCATCGTCGAAGCCAACCGCTTCACCATCACTGGAGCGGACTATCTTGCATCGGGCTTCGCTGCGTCGAAGCAGGGATCGCGCCATCGCCACGGAGAGAAGCATGTCGGCATCGACGTTCATGTCGTCGGTGAGGGAGCGGTCGCTCACGTTCTCAACAACGTCGGCAGCGATTGCTCAACGGGAATTGACTTGCGCGTCGAAGGCGAGGGCTGTTCGGGCGTGGTTGCCAACAACACGCTCGCGGGCTGCTGGCTGGGCATCAGAGCCTCAGCCAGGCGGGGCGAGATGCTCGTCAGCGACAACGTCGTCGTGTACAGCCGGTTCGCTCTGGCAGCGCCGCCGCGCGGCTCAAGCATGGAAATCTCCGGCCTGCTGACATTTGAGGTCGCCGGGAACCTGCTGCAGGGCGGGAGCGAGGCGTCGATTCTCGGACACGTGGCTGACGCCGATCCGATGTTTGCGGCGGCTGCGGCGGGCGACTTTCGTCTTCAGCGCGGCTCGCCGGCCATCGACGCCGGCCGGGGCGCTGCTGGCGTGCTGAGCGATCTGAACGCAAGCATGCGGCCGCTGGATGGAGACGGCGACGGCGACGCACAGCCGGACCTCGGAGCGTGCGAGTACGACCCTGACCAGGACGGTGTGCGGCGCCTCCACCTGGTCCAGTGGCGGGAAATCGAGCGGTTGCAGCCGTGAATTGAGTTATCGGCGGTGAACCGGCGGACCCGAACCAAGTCATGCACGCCGAGCGCCGATAGGTTAGAAGCGCGCCGCGTTCGGATCGTCGGCGCGTGCTGTCACGGCGTTTCAGCAGCAGAACCGGACGGATATGGAGGCAGATCGGGTGCTCCGGCTCTCCAGTCAACCGATTATTTTCATCATCGGCGCCAGACAGGTGCAGGTCTGGCTCGGCCACGGGCGCAGCGCCGAGCGCGTCGAACTGGCGGTCGATCTGCCCGCCGAACCTCGCGAATGGGCCCCGGCGGTTCGCGCACTGTCGATGCGCCTGGGGCCGATGCTGCGCGAAGGGCGCAACAATTCTGCGGCTGCGATCGTGCTCTACGAGAGTCCCGGCTGCACATCGCAACTGACCAGCGTGACGACGACGCGCAACCGCCACTCGCTGGCTGCGGCGCGCCTCGCGGCCCTGGGAGCGCTCGGCTGCGCTGAGGACGCCGCGGTGGCGGATGCGTGCGAGATCGGCTGCGACGCCTCGGCCAATCCGCCTCGCCGCCACCTCATCGCCGCGGCGGATCGCGATGAATGCGTGCAGGCGGTCGCTGACCTGATCGAATCCCTCGGACTGCTGCCTGAGCGGATCACGCCTGTTGACGCCGCGGCCATCATGAGCACCGTCCGGCCGGCGCTGGTGCATCGCGGCCCCACGCGCGGCTGGCTGCATGTCGGGGAGGCACAGTCCTGGCTGGTGGTCGTGCAGCAGCAGCACCTGTGCCTGTTTCGACCGATCCGCTTTGGTGTTGGGGCGCTCGCGGACGTGCTGACCCGGCCGATCTGCATCAATGGTGCGCGGGGCGAGTTTTCGCTTGCTTTGGATGATGCTCGCGCGATGCTCCTCAAGCACGGCGTGCCCGATCGCGATCTGGTTCTGGATGAATCCACCGATCTCCACGGCCGGCACGTGCTGCCGCTGCTCCAGCCCGTGCTGCAGCGCGTGATTGTGGAGTTGAAGCAGTCGCTGCGGTTCGGTCTCACGGAGGCACAGCGGCGCGAATTGGCGATCCATCTTTGCGGTCGAGGCGCGGGCATCGCCGGCCTCGCGACCATTCTGGGCGGCGCGCTGGAGTGTCCGGTGGAGATCTTCGACCCGGGCGGCGAGGATCAGGCCGCGCTGCTTTCCTGCGGACTCAGCCGCGAGCAGTGCCTTCGCGCCACCGAGCGGGGCCCGAATCTGCTTCCCGCTGCCTCCATTTCACTTCACGCGGCACAAAGGTTCAATCGGCGCGTGTGGCTCGGACTCGCCGCCGGGCTGGCGCTGATTGCGCTTGACGCGAGGCGGCTGGATCTGCGGATTCAGGAATCGAGCGAACGGCTGGTGTCGCTCAGCGATCAAATCGACGATGCGGCGGCGCGCCAGCATGAATTCAACCGCCGCCGGGCTCGCGAGGCAGGCTGGGCGCAACTCGAGAACTCATGGACGGCGGCGGCGCTGCTTTCGCCGGACTATGGCGCAGTGCTGCGTGAAGTCGCTCTTGCCGCTCCCGTTGAGATTCGCCTTACGAGGCTGGAGAGCGCCAACACGCCACTCGATGCTCTCACCGGACCGGCCGCACCGGCGCCGGACCTGGCCATTGAGGCGTACGCCACCGGAAGCGCCCCGGACGAATCGCTTGCCGAATTCATCGCGCGCCTCAGACGCAGTCCGCTCATCGAGTCGGTCGTGCTTGGCTCCACCCTGCGAAGTGAACTCGACGGCGAGGCGGCACGGCGCTTTCAGGCGAAGATCACACTGCGCAGAGGATGTGAGGCCCCGGCAGCGCGACTGGTTGACGCCGGGCGGGAGCCGCAGCCATGAAGCGCCGCACCAGCGTCAGAAGAATCCTCCCAGCCAGTGCCGTCGTGGCGGCTGTGCTGATCGCGGCATTCATGAACTTCTCCATGCCCCGCATGGAGCGCCTCAGATCTCTAGAGCGCGAGTGCGAGGCGCTTGTCGAGAGCGGGCACATGACGCCTGCGACAGCGAGCGCAGTTCCATTTCGCGAGCCGGTGGAGGTCATGGAATCGGTAACCGCGGCCAATGCCGCGAGCGGCGATCCCGCGGTCGCCTACGACCGGCTGCTCGGTCTCGCACGCGGCGCGGGCTTGCAGGTCGAATCGATCACGCCGAATGCCCCGCACGTCGCCGGCGATCGATTCGAGTCGTCGAGCTGGACGCTCGTGGCGACGGGACCGTTCGGGGCTGCGGTGACCTTTGTCGACGCGATCGAGACTGCATCCGCGCTCCACCGGGTGGAGTCAATCCGCCTGGTTCCGGCCATGGCCGGCGAGCCGAATCATCTTACGCTGACCGTGAGCATCGAGTCGGTGCGCATCGTCATTCCTGAAGCGCTCGTCGATGCGGCGAATCGGCAGGGCATGGCTTCGGCGCGGGAGGGGACGCCATGAGAGTCAACATCACTGCGGGCCGGCGACTGGCGAGCATCGCTTCGCTGACTCTGCCGGTGCTCATCGTCGCGCTGGCCAAAGTGGCCGGTCTCGGGCCGCTCTCAACACGCGCCGAGGAAATGGAGCAGTCAGACGAAGCCTCGCTCGACGCGGCGGCCGCGGCGCCGGCGCCCCCGACCGTCGAACCGCGGCTGCAACTCTCCGCAGTCGAGACCGAAGCGGCTGCGCGGGCGAGGGAGTTGCGTGAGCACGCCGCCGTGAGCGTGAGCAGTCCCTTTTATGCGCCAAACGTGCGTGAGCCTGAACTGCCGCCGATCGAAGCGCCAGTCGTCGAACCGGCGCCTCCTGCGCTGCCGAGCTTTGTCCTGAACGGCATCATGAACGGGCGGCCGCCGATCGCCGTCATCGACGGGCAGGTTCACCAGGTCGGCGATGACCTCGGCGAAGGCTGGCGAATCGAGTCGATCGACGCCAGGAGCCTGAGCGTCCTGCTGCGCCACGACGATGGCCGCGAACACCAATTGCGCGCCGGCTCGATGTAGCTGTTCGCGAGCTCTACACCCGCTGCTGCGGCCGGTCCGGATTTGACCAGTCGAGATGAAAGAACTGGCCGCGCGGCTGATCAACGCGTTCGTAGCTGTGGGCGCCGAAGTAGTCCCGCTGGGCCTGGAGCAGATTGGCCGGCAGCCGCCTGGAGCGGTAGGAGTCGTAGTACGCCAGCGCCGACATGAACGCCGGGCACGGCACTCCGCCCGTCGCCGCCAACGCGACGACTTTGCGCCAGGCCCCCTGGCCAGCATTGATCTGCCGCCGAAACGTCCGGTCGAGGAGGAGATTGGGCAGGTTCGCGTCTTCCTCGTACGCCGAGGCAATGCGCTGGAGGAATCGGGCGCGGATGATGCAGCCGCCCCGCCAGATGCGCGCGATCGTTGCAAAGTCCAGGCTCCAGCGATACTCCAACTGCGCCTGCCGCATCAACTGAAACCCCTGCGCGTACGCGCAGATCTTCGAGCAGTACAGCGCCTGGCGCACGGCATCCACGAGCATCTGCCGCGAGCCGATGGCGCGGCGGCTCAGCGGCGCCGGAGCTTTGATCTTCTTGGCGGCGCCGACGCGCTCGTCTTTGAGAGAACTGATGATCCGCGCAAACACGGCCTCAGTGATCGTCGCGGCCGGTACGCCCATGTCGAGCGCGTTCACGCTCGTCCACTTGCCCGTACCTTTCTGGCCGGCGGTATCGAGGACGGAATCGACGAACCATGCATCATTCTTCTGCGGGTCGCTCTGGTGCAGGATATCGGCCGTGATCTCAATGAGATAACTGTCGAGGTCGCCCCGATTCCACTTCGCGAACACATCGCCGATCTCGGGCGGCGACATGTCCAGCAGCGTGCTCAGCAGCCAGTACGCTTCGCAGATCAGTTGCATGTCGGCGTACTCGATGCCGTTGTGGACCATCTTGACGTAGTGGCCGGCGCCGTCGGGGCCGATGTACGCCGCGCACGCCTCGCCGCCCTTGACCGGCCTGCCCGGCGATGCACCTTCGAGCGGCCGGCCGGTCTTCGGATCAACCTTCGCGGCGATAGCCTCCCAGATGGGCTTGAGGCGCTGCCAGGATTTCGCGTCTCCGCCGGCCATGAGCGACGGGCCGAAGCGCGCGCCTTCCGAGCCGCCGCTGACACCCGAGCCGAAGAACTTGAGCCGGTCGGCGTAGTCGCGTTCGCGCCGGATCGTGTCGGTCCAGAGCGAGTTGCCGGCATCGACGATCAGGTCGTCCTTGCCCACTCCGGCGCCGATCAGCTGCTCGGTGACCGAGTCAACCGGCTTGCCCGCCGGGACGAGCAGCACAGCGATGCGCGGCGGCTTGAGGGCCGCGACGAACTCGCCCAGTGTGCGGCAACCGGTGAGCCCGCCGGGCGTGTCGCCGTGCACGCCCACGAACTCATCCATCACTTCGGTGGTGCGGTTGTAGACGGCGACGTGAAAGCCGTGGTCGGCCATGTTGAGCACGAGGTTCTGGCCCATGGTGCCCAGGCCGATGAGTCCGATGTCCGCCTTTTCGCTGCCCATGCCCTGCGCCTCCACCCGGCGCTGAAGGCGCCGAAAGGGGAGTCTAGTCGGCGGCAGCAGCGCGGCGAGCAGCGCGTCGTTATTGATCGGGCGACGTGCCGGACGACGGCGGCGCATCCGGCCGGGGCAGGCGGCGAGCCCAGTTGCGAATCAACTCGCGATAGCGCGGCGGGATCGCTTCTTCGTTGAGGGCGCGCTCGATGGCCTGCGCCGCTTCGCGCATCGGCGCCGAGTCCATCGGCTGGCGATCAATCGCGCCCTCGGGCCGCTCGTGATCCGGACCGAACATCTCGGCGATGACGCGGTCGTTCACGGGCCTGTCCGGCTTCGAAAGGTCCATGTCCTGCGTGTCGTAGTCGAAGAGGCGAGGATTCTGCACGGCTCGAGTTGGCAGCGTGCGCTCCAGGAGCGACTTGGGCGAGCCGTCGGCGGTGCTGCCGAGGCCATCGCCGTTCTGCCTGGCCTTCTCAGCGGCCCAACGCTCCAGTTCCTGGCGCTCTTCGGGCGACATCTGCTCAAGCAGTTCCCGGGCGGCGTCCTTCATCTCCTGCGAGATCTCCTGGTCGCTCGGACCGGTGCCGGGCGCCTCGTCAATCCGCTCGAGCGCATCGCGCAGGTGCTTGACGCGATCGGCGACCGATCCGGGCTGTTCTCCGGTGCCGGACCCGGTTGATGGCGCCAGCTCGTCGGGGCCACCCTGAGAGCCGGGAGTGAGCGCGGGATCGACGCGGCTGCCTGGCCCGCCGGGAGGCTGGCCCTGCGGCTGTGAACGACCCTGCCCCGGCTGTGGCTGGCCCGCCGCGCCATCGCCCGCCGCAGGCTGTCCCTCTTCCCCTGGCCGGGGCTCGCCGGCTGGCTGAGGCTCCCCGGTGCCGGATGGCTCAGGGCGAGGCTTGCCGTCCGGTTCGATTTCCTCCTCGGGGGTCGGTGTGGTCTCTCCCGGCCCCGTCTCGGTGGGCTTGGGCTGAGGGAGCTCGCCCGGCTGGGTTCCCGGCGTCGGCTGGGGCGACTCGCCCGGTTCGCCGGTCTCCGACGGCTCCTGCTCGCCCGGTTGGGTCTTCTCACCCGGTTTGGTCTTCTCACCCGGCTGGGTCTTCTCGCCCGGTTCGGTCTTCTCGCCCGGTTTGGTCTTCTCAGCGGGTTGAGTCTTCTCACCAGGCAGGGTCGACTTGCCGGGCTCAGGTGGCTCGCCCGACTCGGCCGGCTGGCCGCTTTCGGCCTGTTCCTCAGGATCAGTCTTCTCGCTGGTGGGCGGCGACTGCCCGGGCTGGGACTGGCCTTCCTGCGTCGGTGGCCGGTTGCCCTGCTCAGTGCTGGGGTTGTTTGGGTCGCCCTGTTTCGGCTCCTCGCCGGCGGGCCTGGACTCGTTCTCCCCTTCACGACCCGGGGGAGGCTGCGGCGAGTCGGCATTCTCGCCGGGATCGGGGCGCGGACCTGCTTCATTGCCTTGCGACCGATCAGCGGGCGGCGGCGGATTCTCGACGGAGTCCGCGAGATCAGAAAGCCGCCGGGCCGTTTCTTCAAGTTGTTCACGCGCCCGCTGCTCGGCTGCCTGCTCTGCCAGTTCGCGCTGCGCCTGCTCCGCGAGTTGCTGCGCATCAATGGGATCGCGGCCCTGATTCTGCAACTCGCGCCGAATCTCATCGACGGACGGAGGGTCCTGCTTCCACTGCTCGATCTGTTCGGGCGGCAGGCCGAGGTCTTCGAGCGTCTGCTCGGGCGACTCTCCGGCGGGATCAATGCGCTCCTGCTGCGCCGACTCGCTGATCTGCTCTGCCGACTGCCTCAGCGACTCGGCCAGCGCCTCGCGCTGCTCGGGCGGCGCGTCCTTAAGTCGTTGATCGAGTTCATCGAGCCACTTTGCAGCTGCCGCCATGTCGCCTTGGCGCAGCGCATCGGTGAATTCATCAGCGGCGCCGGGATCGACGGGCTCAGGGAGGCCCGCCAGCCGCTCCGAGGCGCGCTGCCGGGCCTGCTCGGCGATCTGCGACTGCCGATCGAGTCGGTCGGCCAGTTCCATGGCTTCGCGCGCCGCCGAAGCGATCTCGGCATCGCGATCGCCCGAGGCGCCGGATCGTGATTCAGACGACTCGGCTTCGACCGGCGCATCGAGTTGCCTGGCGAGCCGGTCGAATGTGTTCAGCGCCTGCTCGCGGGCGGTGGCGTTGGCGTCGCTGAGGGCCAGTGGATCATCGGCCGTGCGCCCGCGCAAGTGGTCGGCCCGCTCGCGCAGCGCCTCGGCTGCCTTCTGCCGCGCATCGCGTGATGCGAGCTGCTCGGCCGTGGGCCCGGGGCCCGCCAGGACGTTGCGCGGCTCGACCAGCCACAGCAGCAGTGCGCATGCAACAGCGCCCAGCGCCGCCGCTCCCCAGGACAGCGGCCACTCGATCCGCGCGACCGCGCGCGGATCAAGCCGCGAAGCCAGGCTCTGGGCGTCCTGCTCCACCCAGCGGCGCATCGGGTTGTCATGATCGGCCGAGGTGAGCGACTCGAGCGATATCGCCGTGCCCAGCCGATCCTTGAGGCCAAGGTCCCCATCAAGAATAATGGCGGCTTCCAGGCTCGCAGCGCGTCGGCGCCCGGCAACGACGCACGCAATCGGCAGCCCACTCAGCGCCAGCAGCGCGATCAGCCAGACCGGCGCGCCCAGGTTCAGGAATCGATCGGCGAGCGTGAGCAGCAGTGCCGCTGCGGCGCTGACCGACAGCCACAGCCCGCTGCGGCGCACCGCATCGGCCAGCAGCAAGCGCCGCTGCGTGCGTGACATGAGTCGTTGAAGTTGAGAACGCTGCCTGTCCATTGGAGATCAAGATCGGCCACGAATTGGCTGCCGCTGCCGGATTATACGTGATCGGGGGCCAATCCGGTCGATCAGGCGCACGCTTCGGGCGGAATGCGAAAAAATCGGGCCGTGTTCGCGTTGATCGCGGCGTGAAAATCCTCCCATGACTGGCCGCGCAATTCAGCCACGAACCGGGCCGTGTCCGCAGCGTACTGCGGCTCGTTGGGGTAGATCTTGCGATGCGGC
The DNA here is from genome assembly GCA_020852515.1 of Phycisphaerales bacterium. Taxonomy (NCBI): domain Bacteria; kingdom Pseudomonadati; phylum Planctomycetota; class Phycisphaerae; order Phycisphaerales; species Phycisphaerales bacterium. The sequence goes on along the minus strand of JADZAS010000023.1, from coordinate 168,663 downwards.
TCGGGCGTGAGGAACGGAGCATCGGTTTCGATCATGAGGCGGTCGCCAGGCGTGATCTTCGCGGCCTGCTGGATCGCTCCGGCGTTCTTGAATGTGACGATGCCGGTGTAACTGATCATCGCGCCAAAGTCGAGCACTGCGCGCGCCTCGTCGGGCCCGCCGGTGAAGCAGTGGAAGACGAAGCGACTGCCGGCGAGGCCGCTGGCGCGAAACGTCGGCAGCAGTTCGTCAAACGCTTCGCGGCAGTGCACGATGATCGGCAGGTCCAGGCCGCTCGATCCGATCACATCGAGTTGTTCAGCAAGGATGCGGCGCTGGACGTCGAGCGGCGGATGGTCGTAGTGTTTGTCGAGGCCGAGTTCGCCGAATGCGACGCACCGCTCATCCCGGGCTGCGGCGAGCATGGTGGGCCAGTCCGCCGGCTCATCGCTGTGGAGCGGATGCACGCCGGCCGAACACCAGACGCTTGCGAAGCGCCGAGCCAGGGCGAGGCAATCGGCCGCGTTGGCGGTCGTGGTCGAGACGGTGATGGCGCCAACCACGCCTCGGTGCGCGGCTGCCTGTAAAACCGCTTCGACCCGCCCGGCGTATTGCGGGAACGTAAGGTGGCAGTGGGTGTCGATCATGGCTGGAGTTTACGGTTCCGGGACGCCAGGCTCTCTGGATCGGGCTCAGGGGCCGCCCAAGCCCCTTGCAGGGGAAACCGCGTTCTGGTATACTGGTTCCGAAGCCCCGGCACTTGCGGCTTTTCGTGGAAGTTCGCGCCGCGGGCTAAGTCGAAAGGAGAAGAGATCATGACGTGGCTCAAGGTGGCAAGTGGCATCATCAGTGTGAGTCTTTTGTCAGCCGCACCGGCTGCAATGGCTCAGGTCTTCCCAAATCAGGCGCACGCCAATTACAACTTCATTCCTCTTGGCATCAACAACGGGCCGATCACCTATCACCAGGTCTATGCCGCGGCGCAATTCGGGACCGACCCGGTGGAGATCCGCTCGTTGGGATTCGCGCCGAATCCTGGCGTGAACGGCCAGACCGTCGTCTACAGCGAGCTCGTGATCAGTCTGGGTTACACCGACCGGTCGCCCGGAGGTCTTTCCGCCAACCTGCCGGACAATCCCCGAGGAAGTCTCACGCAGGTACTCAGCGCGCCGGGCTTCTCGCAGCAACTTCAGTCCGGCGGAACCGAGGACTTCTCGCTGGTCTTCCGGTTCGACACGCCATGGTGCTACAACCCGAATGAAGGAAACCTGCTGATCGAGATCCGCGCGACCAACTCGACGGTTGACGTCTCGACAAGCCGGTGCGCGGGCGTGCCGGACGCTTCGCGCGCATGGAACTCGCCGCGCTTCGGGAACAACGCGGATGGCGTTGCTCAGCGTATGCTGTTCGAACTGGCTCCCTGCTCGGGCGGTGGCGTCACGCTTCGACTGTCAGGCTCGTGCCCGGGTTCCATCGGTGTGCACTGGGCCAACGCGACTCCCAACCGGCCGCTTGGAATCGCGTTCGCGCTGAACACCGGCAGCTTCGTCGTGCCCGGCGGAGCCTGCGCGGGAACGCAGCTCGGGCTTGGCTCGAACCAGCTCCAACTCGTAACCACGGTGAACACCGGCAGTGGCAGCGGTTCGGTCAACGGCAACGCCGGAACGGGCGCGTGCGGCGGCTACATCCAGCTCGTTGTCGTGGATGGCAGTCCGTGCTCGACGAGCAACGTCGTGCAGCTGCCGTAACTTCAATCGCATTCGCACGGCCGCTAATCGTCAATTGCAGGCAGCCCCGGGCTCACGCTCGGGGCTGCTTGCGTTCGTTCGCAGTTACTCCGACCCACGAGAAAGTCACCCTGAAATGGTGCTCTGCGGCGTGGATCGCCAAGGGCAGCGACACCTCTCGATGTAGTATCTTCCGAGTCCAGTTCGGCTGTGAAGCGAGTTGTGCATCACCGCCTCGCGAACGACATCTACAGGGAGGGCCATCATGGCTCGCATTTCCACACTGGCCGCTGCGGCAGGGATTGCCGCTGCGTCGATCGTCCCGTCCGCCATCGCCCAGGTCTACCCGGCCCAGCCTCACCGCGGGTGGAACGCCCTTCCTTTCTGGGTCGATGAATGCACCTACCAGCAGGTCTTCGCGGCGGCGCAGTTCGGCTCTGCGCCGATCGAGATCCACTCGCTCGCGTTTGCGCCGGCGGCAACCTACAACGGCGAAGACTACATCTTCGACCAGGTGCGCATCCACATCGGATACACCGACAAACAGCCGGGCGAACTCTCGTCAGACCTCTTGACCAACCCGAGCGGGCCGATGCCGGAGGTGTTCAACATGCTCGAAATGCGCGGCGTCGTCGAGTACGGCGGGAGCGAATACTTCTCGTTCAAGTTTTCCTTCGATTCGCCGTTCTGCTACGACCCGAGCAACGGAAACCTGCTCGTTGAGTTCTACAGCGTGAACACGTTCATCCCCATCGCCACGTCGTACAGCTACGGCATGCCCGACGCTTCGCGAGCCTGGAACTCGTTCATGTTCGGCAATGGCGTCGACGAGGTTGCCACCCGCATGCTCTTCGAGATCACGCCCTGCGGAGGCGGGCCGGTCCTGCAACTGAGCGGCCAGTGCCCCGGCGTCCTGAACGCCGCCTGGAGCGGCGCAACGCCCAATCGGCAGATGGGGATCGTCTACGCTCGCAACACCGGCGCGTTCGTCGTGCCGGGCGGGCCGTGCGCCGGCACGGCACTGGGACTGGGCACGAGCCAGATTCAGCTGGTGCGCACGGTGAGCACCGGCAGCGGCAGCGGTTCGGTGAACGGCAACGTGGGGCCCGCCGCGTGCGGCGGGTATCTGCAACTGGTGGTGGTGGACGGCACTCCCTGTACGGTGAGCAACACGGCTCATTTGCCGTAACAATCCGCCCGGCCGGGGTGCGAGAAAAGCACCCTGATCGGACCTGAATCCGTTGTGGCCAGCCGCGGAGGAAGGGCGCGGCAAATACGATTGTGTGACCGCTGCAGCCGGGCGTTCGCTCACAGCGCAGCGGCAAACACATTGTCTGACGGGAGTGTGATTTACATGTGTCGCATCACTGGCTTGAGCGCGGCTGCGGCCTCGCTTGTCGTTGCATCATCGACTCTGGGGCAGGTTTATCCAAATCATCCGCACGGCGGCTGGAACGGCATCCCGTTCTGGACTCCGCCGTGCGCGTACCAGCAGGTCTTCGCGGCCGGCCAGTTCGGGTCTGCTCCGATCAACATCCACTCATTCTCATTCGCGCCCGATTCGTTCTACAACGGCGAGGACTACACCATCAGCAATCTGGTCGTGCGACTGGGCTACACCGACAAGGCGCCCGGCGGGCTCTCGCCCGATCTGCCCAGCAACGTGCGCGGCTCGCTTACCACGGTGCTCAACGCGCCGTCGTTCCGCGGCATTGTCGATTCGCAGGGGCCGGATCACTTTTCCATGCGGCTGCCGTTCACGACGCCATTCTGCTACGAACCCGCCAGCGGGAATCTGCTGGTCCAGATCGACCTCAGCGGGTGTTCGCTTGGCATCGCCATCTCGACGACGTACGGGTTGCCGGATTCGACCCGCGCATGGAACTCTTCGATCTTCGGCAACAACACCGACACCATTGCCGCGCGGATGATGTTTGAGGTCACGCCCTGTTCATCGGGGCCGGCGCTGACTCTCACCGGCCAGTGTCCGGGATCGATTGCCATTGCCTGGAGCGGCGCAACGCCCAACCGGCAGATGGGGATCGTCTACGCCCGCAGCACCGGCGCGTTCGTCGTGCCGGGCGGGCCGTGCGCCGGCACGGTGCTGGGCCTGGGAGCGAGCCAGATTCAGCTGGTGCGCACGGTGAGCACCGGCAGCGGCAGCGGTTCGGTGAACGGCAACGCGGGGCCCGCCGCGTGCGGCGGTTATCTGCAGCTGATTGTGGTGAACGGCAACCCGTGCTCGACGAGCAACGTCGCGGCGATCCCCTGAACGCGCGCGCAAAGCAGGCAGCCTCATCTGAGGGGATGAGGCTGCCGCTTCATTGCCATTGGCTTGGTTGATTTACGCTGCCGGCCGCGGATCGTCCTCGAATTCATCGAGTTGCCGCCGGAAGCTGTCCAGGGTCATGCTCAGGCGATCGATGGTCCGCAGCACTTCGTCGGCGGTGTCATCGGCCGAATCCGCTGGGGGGTGGAGCAGATCGCCGACCAGTCGGAACGGCAGTGGCTCGAAGGTCATCTCATCATTCGGGCTGCACGTCTCGGTGAGCCTCAGGTTTGGATAAACCATCGCATCGCACTCCTTGAAGTGATTCATCGTCCGGATGGACTGTCTCGCTTCAAGATCGGCAACGTATGGTGGGCGCTTCACTTACAGCCGCCGCCGGTGGCCCTGGCGGTTCGGATCGGGCTGAAAAATCGGCCCGGGAGGCCCGATAATGTCCCGGCGCGGCTGATTCAGATAGGAATGCCGTCGTCGAGGTCAGCCGGCGGAGCGGCTGACGCACGAGGCGGCGCCGCCGGGCTGTAGGCCGGTCGCGAAGGGCGCATCGACTCCACGGGCGGCATCATCGGCGAGAAGTCCTTGAACTTCATGCTGCTGCCCACCCATGTCAGGCGGACGGTGCCGGTCGGCCCGTTTCGCTGCTTGGCGATGATGAGTTCGGCGATATTGGTCGGCTCGAAGTCCGGCTTGCTCTGGTTGTAGTAGTCCTCGCGGTGGAGCATCATCACCACGTCGGCGTCCTGCTCGATCGAGCCCGACTCGCGCAGGTCTGCCATCCGCGGCCTGTGGTCTTCGCGATTCTCGGCGGCGCGGTTTAACTGGCTCAGGCAGATGACGGGAACGCTCAACTCGCGCGCCAGCGACTTGACGCCCCGGCTAATCTCCGCCACTTCCTGCTGGCGCGATTCGCGCGTGGATCCCATCATCAACTGGAGGTAGTCCACCACGATGAGCTTCACCGCGTGCTTGGCCACCATCCGCCGCGCCTTGGCCCGGAGTTCGAGCACGCTCAGCCCCGGCGTATCGTCGATGAAGATCGGCGCCTCGCTCAACTGTCCCACCGCGGTCGCGATGCGGTGGTAGTCGTGCTTGCTGATCATGTTGCGCCGCAGTTTGTGCGAATCGACTTCGCTCCGCGATGAAAGCAGGCGCTCGGCGAGTTGCTGCTTGCCCATTTCGAGGCTGAACACGCCCACGGGAGTGCCCATCAGCGCGATGTTTTCGGCGACGTTGAGCGCAAACGAGGTCTTTCCCATCGAAGGCCTCGCGGCGACGATGACCATCTCGCCGGGCTGCAGGCCCGAGGTCATCTCGTCGAGTTCGCGAAAGTGCGTTGCCAGGCCGGTGATGTGTCCCTGCTCGCGCGACTCGATGGCCTTGAGCGTCTCTTCGAGCAGCGAACTGAGCGAGCGCGTCCCTTCGTGATCAAACTGGAGCACGACGTCGAAGATGGAGCGCTGCGCGGCGTCGAGCACATCGCGCACCTCTCCGCCTTCCATGTACGCGGCGTGCAGGATTTCCCCGGCCGCGCCGATGAGCCGGCGTACGAGGGACTTCTCGGCGACGACTTTGGCGTAGTAGGGGGCGTTGACCGCGGCGGGCACGCTCTCGGCCAGTTGCAGCAGGTACTCCACGCCGCCGATGTCCGCCAGCACGCCCTTCTCCTCGAGCCGCTGGTGCAGCAGGGTGAGATCGCCCGCCGCGTGCCGGTCGTACAACTCGACCAGCGAGGCGAAGATGGCGCCGTGAGCCGGCCGGTAGAAGTCGTCAGGCGACTTGACCGTCAGAATGACATCGCCGATCACTTTCGGATCGAGGATCATCGAGCCCAGCAGCGCCATCTCGGTTTCGACCGAGTGCGGCGGCAAGCGATCGAACAGGGCGCCCAATTCGACGCTCGCCCGTTCGCGCCGGCGGCCGGAGCGGCTCGACGGGGCAGAGGCGGAAGGAGCTGAGGCGGGATTCGGAGGCGACTGGGTCATGCGATCGGAGGGGCTGATCATACCGGCAACATCGGTGCGGTTGGGATCAGGGTATCACATTCCGCGGGCGCGGGTGGCCAACGGACAGGACAATCCCGGACGATCCACGGTTTGTGCACATCGGATGGCGAATCGGGGCGTCAGCCGGAGGTCAGGCGGCCCTGCGGCACGACTTGACCTGCCGGATCTTCACGACCTTCACGGTGCTCTGGTGCCCGACGCTCCCGGCGTCTTCCCGCCGGCGCCCGCGCCTCGAGACGTCCATCAGGTCGCTGCTTGAGCAGATCCGGTTGAGGATCTCCGCAACAACGAACGCGCGCAGACTGCACAGCGGCATGCGGCCCGGAGGCTGACCGGGCGCGGCGAACGACTCGCGCTTGAGTTCTTCGGCGCTGAAGAACTGGCTTCGCGATCGATCGAACTCGGCGGCGAGCACCTGCATGCGCACCTTCAGGTCCGCCCGCGGGGAGATGATGATGAAATGATCGTCGGTCACATGGGCGATGAATTCATCTGCTTCGCGCTCGCCGAAGTGCAGCATGAGCAGGGCGGCCAGTTGACGGAGCATCGTATCGCCCATCTCAAAGCCGTAGGCTCGGTTGTAGCGATTGAAGAAGCGGATATCGATCACGGCCGCGGAGGTCGCGGCTCGCTGGTCCTGGCGCCTCTGAATCTGCCAGTCAAGTTGGACGCGGTTGGGCAGACCGGTGAGCGACGCCGTGTGAGGCGAGCCTTCGGGGCGCATCTTCCCGGCCGCCATGATGAGCGAGCGCATCGAGAGCATGCCCACGACATCCTCGCTGGCGACGAGGATCGGCTCCATGATCTCCGAATCAGGACGGAGCACCGCCCAGTCAATCGTCTCGGCAATCGTCATGTCCGGGCTGGCGACGATCACGCCCGGGCGGCACAACCGGCCCAGCGTGGCTTCGGGGTCGGCTTTGCAGGCTTCCCTGATCCTGGGAGGCGCGACGGCCCCGAGCACGCGCTGCCCATCCAAAACCGCGAGCGTGGCCGCGCTGCTCAGGTGGCCGATCAGTTCAGCCGCGTCGGCGACGGTCATCTCGGCCGGGCAGGAAATGAGCGGCTGCGCCAGTTCGCCGATGGGCGCCATGCGCGGGTCTTCGAAGCGCCGCTGCTCCATGCGGTGCTGCATGTGCGGTATCACTTCAACCCAGAGCGGATCGACGCCCTGATTGGCGGCGGCGGCGGGTCGCGCGATCAGAAACCCCTGGCCGAACGCGACGCCCAGATCAATCGCCGTGCGCAGTTCCTCTTCCCGCTCGATGCCCTCGGCCAGCAGCAGCATGCTGCTGAGGCGCGCAAAGTGAACGAAGAACTGAAGCAGGTTGCGCCGAAACGGGTCGGCGTCGAGATTTGAGATCAGTTCGCGGTCGAGTTTGAGCCAGTTCGGTCGCAGGCGCATGATGCGATTGAGCCCGCTCGTGCCGGCGCCGACGTCGTCGATCGCGAACTGGAACCCGCGGTCACGGAATGCGTCGGCCTGTGCGGCGAGCATCTCGACGCTCGCGGCTTCGTTGCGCTCGGTGAGTTCGATCGTGACGTGGCTGGGTTCGAGCCGCGAGCAGTTGCGGCAGATCGCCGCGACGTCATCCACAATCCGCGGATCGGCAAAGACCGAGGGCGAGAGGTTGACGAAGAGGAACTCCCCCGGCGGCAGGTCCTGGGCGGCGCTGAAGATGACCTCGAGGCAGGCCCGCTCAAGTTCACCCAGCATACCGACGCGCTCGGCGGCTTCAAAAAGCGCGCCCGTGTGCGGGAACGGGCCGCCGTCGAGCGGACGGATCAGCCCCTCACGCGCTGCCACCAAACCGGTGCGGAATTCAAGAATCGGCTGGAAGACCACCCGCAGAGCGCGCGAGGCGATCACGCTGCTGAGCCGCGCCTTGAGATCGGCTGCGTCCACACTCCCGCTCGGTCGGTTGTCGCCCATGCCACACGCCCTTGGTCGCGCATCCCCCGATCAGATGACACACTTACAGCATCGGCCAATAGTGGCCAGCACTTCCCGGTTTATGGTGTGCATCTCCGAGCGGGGATCCAAAGACGCCGGCGGGGCCGATTGGACTTCAGTCGAAGCGAAAGACGCCCTTGCGCCAGGCGTACACGTACGCCGCCGCGGACATGAGCAGGAAGAACAGGATGCGGCCGAGAAAAACGGCGCTCAATTCGCTGCCGGGCGCCAGTTGCCGGAAAGTCGTCGCCCAGGGGTAGAGGAAGATGATCTCAACGTCGAAGACGAGGAACGTCATCGCCAGGAGGTAGTATCGGACGTTGAAGCGCTTGCGGGCCGTGTCGATGGGGTTCATGCCCGACTCGTAGGCCCCGGCTTTGACGGCGCCGGCTCGCTGCGGCCCGAGCAGGTGCGTCACGATGAGCACGGCCACGGCAAACGAAACCGCCAGCAGCACGAGCAGCAGGATCGGCCAGTAGTCGGCCATGATGAGCGAGGTTGTCGAGGGTGCTTCGTGGGGCATGCGAGGGCTCAGGGCCGAACTGTATCCACGAGCGCCGCCCGTATCAGCGCCGCGGCGACAGGGTCAATTACCCGTTCGGGAGTTCGATTTCATTCTGGCCCGGCAGGTTGGTGTCCTGGTGGACGCCGCGCAGAACGCCGGCCAGGAGCACGACGAGCAAGCCCAGCACCGCCGTGATCATGAGCATCTTTCCGGGCCGGGATCGCATGCGGTCGAACGCCGGGCTGCGGCCTGCCATGACCGACGCGATGAAGAACACCGCTAGCGAGAGCAGCACCTTGGTGCCGAACAGCGCGTGGTAAAGCCCGATCTCCTTCACCTCCGGCAGGCGATAGACCATGAAGTTCCACAGGCCGCTCACGAGCAGCAGCAGAATGCACACACCGGCAAGCATGGCCCAGCGCTTGCGCACCTTGCCCAGCCAGGGCGGCGGCGCGCCGTCGGGCGCAGAGGTCGTCGGCACCGCCACGATCGCCAGGAAGATCGTCCCGCCCAGCAGGACGATCGCAGGAACGATGTGCATCCAGCGAAACAGAACCGCCACCCAGTCAATGCTCTGCATGTCGAGTTCCTTGTGAAGCAGATTCAGCAATCCGACTCCTGACATCCTAGTCGGCCCGCGCGATGCGCGGGGGCCGGGCATCAACCCCAGTCGCGGGCTCAGAGGGCCTTGACGAGAATCAGGCACGGGTTTCCAGGCCAGAGGTTTTTCATCTCCTCGAGCTGGATGAACCCCATCGCTTCGTAGAACAGTCGCGTGCGCGCGTAGTGCTCGTCGTGACGCGATGGCCCAAGTGTCTTGACCTGAAGCAACCTGACACCCTGCGCTCGAACATGCCCTTCAACCAATCGGACCATCGTGCGACCGACGCCGGTGCGGTGATGCTCAGGGCGAACCGCCAGGCAGTGGATCTCCGCCGAGAGCGGGTTGTGCGTGCGGACCGTGATAAAACCCACAGGCTCATCATCGCGCCTGGCGATCCACGTCGGCAGAGTCCGTGTGTCGCGGACGTACTCGAGGAGCGAGCTCTCGATGCCGAACCACTTCGGCAAGGCTCGCAGCGTCGCTTCACACAGCGAACTCTCCTGCTCATGCATCGGTTCAAGCGTTACCACGGCTAGGCCCGGAGTCATATCACGAATGTTCTCTGCATCGATGCCCTTCCGTCAGAACCACCACGCCTTGCCGACCGGTTCGCTGAGGATGACGCCGGAGAGGTATTCGACCGCTTTTTCGAAGCCTTCGTTGACGGACATGTAGGAATCTTCGTGCTCAATGCTCAGCACGCCGTCGTAGCCGTGCCGGCGGAGCATGGAGACGAACGGCTTCCAGAACTCATCGCCGTGGCCGTAGCCGCAGGTGCGAAAGACCCACGAGCGCAGGTGCAGGTCGCCGTAGGAGCGGGTGTCGAGCGTGCCGTTGATGCGCGTCTGGTGCGGATCGATCGCGGTGTCTTTGGCGTGGCAGTAGAACAGCAATCCGGCTTCGCCGAGCACGCGCGCCGCTTCGACGGGATCGATGCCCTGCCAGAAGAAGTGGGAGGGGTCGAGATTGGCGCCGAGATTCGCCTTGCCCTTCCTGCCGCAGCACGCTTCGCTCAGTCGCATCAGTGTGTCGGGGTTGTAGACGGTAAAGCCCGGGTGCGCTTCCCACGCGACCTTGACGCCGTGCTGGCTGCAGAGTTTGCTCTGCTCGGTCCAGTAGGGGATGAGCACCTCGTTCCACTGGTACTTGAGCGCCTCGCCATACTCAGGCGGCCAGGCGCAGGTGATCCAGTTGGGCATCGTGTCGCGAGCGCTGCCGCCGGGGCATCCCGAAAAGGTGATGACGGTGTCGGTGCCGAGTTTCTTTGCCAGTTCGCACGCGGTGACAAAATCGGCGTGGTCCTTCTTCGCGGCTGACTTGATGGGTGAGACCGGATTGCCGTGCACGGCCAGGCCGGAGACTTCGAGTTGGCGGTCTTTGAGTTTGGCCTTGATCTCGTCGAGCAGCTTCTTGCTCTCGTTGACCTTGGCCGGGTCGAAGAACGGCTTGCCGGGATAGCCGCCCACGGGCAGTTCGATCGCGTCGAGGCCGACCTCGGCGCAGTAGTCCAGCGCTCTATCGAAGTCCATGCCGGTGAACAGCGCCGCCATCACGCCCAGTTTCATTGTGGTTCCTTTCGCCCGTCAATGGGGCAGCCGCGGACAGCCGGCCGCCGGTGAGCGAATTATCGAACCGCCGAAGGCGTGGGACCATCGGCCAAGGGCAACTTCCTCGCGCCTGAGGGCATTTCCTGCTCCAGCCGCCGGGCGTTCGGGTCGATGCGCAGGGGCATGAGAGTTTTGATCGTGGACGATTCGCAGACGATGCGACTGCTTCAGCGCGCCGCACTCGAGCAGCTCGGCCACGAGTGCGCCGGCGAAGCGGCCAACGGCGCCGAGGCGCTGGACATGGCGGAGACCTGCAGCCCCGAGCTCATCCTGCTCGATCTGCGCATGCCGGTGATGGATGGACTCACTTTCGTCAAGGCATTCCGCCAGCGCGACCGCCACACGCCCGTCATCGTCGTGACGAGCGAGACCGAGAAGCCGCGCGTCATCGAAGCGTTCCGCCTGGGTGTGACGGATTTTCTCGTCAAGCCGTTCACGCCCGATTCGCTCGCGAGGCGCATCGATGACACCACCCGCCGGGCCGCGGGCTGAGCGCGAGTGCGTTGTGCGGGTGGCGCTATGTCATGCGGGCGATCAACGCAGCTGCGATGGGCATCAGTACCGGCGCGCACAACGCGAACACGATCATGATCGCCATCCAGTAATCATGCGCTGCCGGAGGCGCACCGCTCATGAGCAGGCCCGAACGGCGCAGCAGGCGCAGTTGCACCGGAATGTTGGCGTAGCAGGCGAAGAAGGCCAGCAGTCCAAGGTAGGAGACGACGCCTTGGCCGCGCGTCACGAGCGTTGACAGGTTCACCGCCAGGAGCAGCGCCAGCAGCAGCACCGGCCAACCGAAGCGCACCACGATCTCGAGGATCCCCGGCAGGTCGCGGCCCTGCGTGGTGACCGCACGGTACTCCCTGCCGCATTCGGGACACGCTCCCGACTCGCGCAAATGATCGAGCCGGTAGCCGCACATGGCACAGTAGCGGGCATGCACATCGGCCGGTGCTCGGTTGCCGCGTTCGCTCACGACCGAAGGATATCGCCGCAGTCGGTCGCGCGCGTCCGCGATGGTCCGCCCGGCGCTGGATCAGACGACGCCGGTGCGCGCCGCCTGGATGAAGTCGGTGTAGGGAGGCGTCGCCTGGACGGCGGCGAGCAGCATCGCGATCTGTCCGCGGTGATAGGAGGAGTGCAGCGCCACGTGCATGGCCATCTCGCCGATGGTGTTGGACCACTGCTCGCCCTTGCTGTTCGTGTAGCGGATGACTTCACCGGCGTCGCGCTGCTGCAGCAGACTGCTCCAGCCCTGACTGGATCGCATGAGCGACTCGTCGATCTCGCGAAGATCCCAGTGTGGCCAGACCACGACCGGGCCGGATCCGGTGGCCCGCGCAAGAAAAAGTTCGTGCACGGCCGCAATGTGGCCCAGCAAGCGCAGGCCGCGGGTCAGATCGCCGCGGGCGCCGGCCAGGGCCGCGGCCATGTGGCGGTTTGCCCACTCGTCGTACGCCAGGAGCCGCTGCAGATCGACCACGGGCGATCATAGAAGCCCCGGTCCACAGGTCCGGCGACTTGAACTTCGCGGGGCCGGCGAAAGTAGTGGGGGCGGGAAGTGCTGCGGCCGCCGCCATGGCCGCTCTCTACAGTTGATCAGAGGAGACCGGTGTTATGAACTCACGAATTGCCGTCGCCCTTTTCAGCCTTGGCCTCGCAGGCGGAGCCGTTGCCGCCGGTATGGCCTGGCGCGGGGGCGACCAGAATCCGGGCCAGGTTGAGTCCAGTGGAGAAGCAATGCAGACGCGCGCCGACGCCAAGCCAAAGTACTCGAAGTCACATTACGACATCACGCCGCTCTCTCCCGAGCGCGTTGAAGAACTCGCGAGCCGGCTCGACCCGGAGACGTATCGCATCACCCAGAAAGCCGGCACTGAAGCCCCGTTCTGCGGCAACCTGCTCGACAACAAGAAAGAAGGCACGTACGTCTGCGTCGTCTGCGGGCTTCCTCTGTTCTCCAGCGATCACAAGTTTCACTCAGGCACCGGCTGGCCAAGCTTCTACACCGGCTTCGATCCCGCGCACATTACCGAGATCGAAGATCGCAGCCACGGCATGGTGCGCACGGAAATCGAGTGCGCTCGCTGCACCGCGCATCTCGGGCACGTGTTCAAAGACGGGCCGCCCCCGACGGGGCTGCGCTACTGCCTCAATTCGGCATCGCTGACGTTCTTTGAGAATGGCCAGACGCTGCCGCCCGAGAGCCAGCCCGTGAAGACCGAGACCGCGTACTTCGCCGGAGGCTGCTTCTGGGGCATCGAGCACTACTTCGATGAAGGTCCGGGCGTGATCGAGGCCGTCAGCGGCTACATGCAGGGCAACGTCGAGAAGCCGACCTACAAACAGGTCTGCTACGAAAGCACGCGCCATGCCGAGACGGTCAAGGTCGTGTTTGACCCGCAGCGCATTTCGTACCACCGCCTGCTCGAAGCGTTCTTTGTCATGCACGATCCGACGCAACTCAATCGGCAGGGGCCCGATGTCGGCGACCAGTATCGCTCGGGGATCTGGTATGCCAGCGATGAGCAGAAGGCTCAAGCGGAGAAGTTCATCAAGGAACTCGAGGCGTCCGGCCGCTACAAGGGCCGCGCCATCGTCACGCAGGTAGAGAAGGCGGAAACATTCTGGCCTGCGGAAGAGTATCACCAGGACTACGTGAGCAAGACCGGCCGGGCCTGTCACATCGCCGATCCGTGGAAGTAAACTCTCGATCCTGACAGAGCGACGCACGGGTGGAGGAGGGAATTCTCCGCTCCGGCGCCGCCTGCGCCCCCTATCGTTGCCTGTTGGGGGTAGGGCTCATGAGGCGACGGCGGACGCTCGTGCTGGTTTGTGTAGGGGGCACGCTTGCGGTCTGCGCTGCCGTCGCCGTGCTGATCGCGCCGGCCGCTGCTGAGGAGACGATCCGGCCACGCTACTCCGCGTCCGGCTATGACGTGACGCCGCTGACGGATGAGCAGCTCGCTCCGCTCGTGGCGAAACTCGATGAGGAAACCTACCGCGTCACTCAAAAGGCCGGTACGGAAGAGCCCTTCTGCGGCGATCTGCTCAACGTCCACGTCGAAGGCACCTATGTTTGCGTCGTGTGCGGCTTGCCTCTGTTCTCCAGCGAGCACAAATTCGTCTCCGGCACCGGCTGGCCGAGCTTCTACACCGAAGTTGACCCGCAGCAGGTCGTAACCATCAAAGACGGCAGCGGAGGCGTGCGCGGCTACGAAATCCAGTGCGGCCGGTGCGGATCGCATCTTGGTCACCGCATGGTCGATGGGCCGCCGCCGACGGGCCTGCGCTACTGCGTCAATTCCGTCTCACTCCGGTTCTACGCGGCCGACCAGCCGCTGCCGCCGGAGAGTCAGCCGGTGCAGGTCGATACCGCCTATTTTGCGGGTGGCTGCTTCTGGGGGATCGAGCACTACTTCGACCAGGGGCCGGGCGTGCTCGAGGCGGTGAGTGGTTACATGCAGGGTGACGTGGAGAATCCCTCGTACGGACAGGTCTGCATGGAGAACACCCACCACGCAGAGACCGTGAAGGTCGTCTTCGATCCCGCGCGCATTTCGTACCGCCGCCTGCTGCAGGCGTTCTTCGACATGCACGACCCGACGCAACTCAATCGCCAGGGGGCCGATCTGGGCAACCAGTATCGTTCGGGCATCTGGTTCGTCAACGAAGCCCAGAGGAGCGAGGCCGAGAAGTTCATCGCAGAACTCGAGGCTTCAGGCCGATACAAGAGCCCGATCGTGACGCAGGTGGAGGCAGCGAAGGTCTTCTGGCCGGCCGAAGTCGGGCATCAGGACTTCGTCGTCAAGAACGGCGGGACATGCGACGTGGCCGATCCCTGGAACTGAAGTCCGGGGCCCGCCGCCCTCGGGCATGGAATTCGACTCCATTTGCCCCAACTCCCGGAATTGCTGCAACCTTTCGTGGGTTTTGTGCGGTAACCTTTCCGCAGCCGGCCGGTCGAGCCGGCTGGAGACATCCGCGCCGCAAACAGAGGGGGAGTCATGCCATCCAAGCGCTGTTCAAGTCGTGCGTCGATCGCTGCTCGCATCGGCTTCTGGTCCTGCGCAGCCACGGCAGCGCTGTCGATGGCGTGTTTCGCCTCCGCGTCGGTGGATGATCGATCGGGGGCCGGTGAATTGTCGGCGACCGACAGCCTGTTTGGCGGCGGCGCAATTGAGACGCAGGCAAACGTCTTCACGAGCAGCACTCAGGAGCACGGCGCCGTAGCGGCCGTTCCCGGCGGCGGATTTGTCGCAGTCTGGGACAGCCGAAGGCAGGAGTTCGGCGGCTATGCCGTCGTCGCTCAGCGCTTCGACGCGTTCGGCCGGCCCATCGGCGGGGAAGTTCCGATCAACCTCACGGTGCGCGGCATGCAGGAGCGGCCGGTCATCACCGCCGCCGGCGAGCACATCTGGATCGCCTGGCAATCCCATGGACAGGACGGCAGCGCTGCGGCAGTGGTCGCGCGGCGCTTCGATCTTCGCATGGCCAATCCCAGCGGCGAGATTGCCGTGAACCAGACGCAACAGGGCAACCAGATGTCCCCGGCCATCGTACCCGGCGCTGACGGCGGAGCATTGATCGCGTGGGTGGATGATTCTGCCGGCAGCGGCCGCATCATGGCCCGCCGATTCGACTCGGCGGGAGTCGCGCTCGGCGACGAGTTCCAGGTCAGCGGCGATGAGCCGGGCGCCTGCGCCTCACCCTCACTCGTTTGCACGACTGAGGGACACCAGTGGATCGCCTGGGCACACACGGAAGATGGCGACCCCAACCGGATCGTCGTCAGGCGCATCGCGGCGGACGGGGCGCTCGCGGATGACTCCATCACCGTCAACGACATGGACGCCCACGATCACATCGAACCGTCGCTCGCGGCCGCTGCGGGCGGCGGGTTTGTTGCAGCCTGGCATACCTCGGTGGACGGCGGGTTCGCCGTCAATGTCCGATTCTTCGATCGCGACGGCTCGCCGCTCACCGATGCCGTGGCCGTGGCCGAGCCCTCCAATGGCTGGAAGAGCGGAGCAACGGTCGTGCGCGCCGCCGACGATCGGTACCTCGTCACCTACAACAGCGACGGAGCCGGCGGCGACGGCAACGGCTCGGGCGTGATGGGTCTGCTCATCGACGCCGGCGGCCGCATCCTGGCGGAGCCTGTCGCGCTCAACGTCAACTCGAAGGGCGCACAGGCCATCACTACCGCAACCGGCGCTTCGCGCGTGGTCATCGACGACGCAGGTCGTCTCGCGGTGTGCTGGAATGGCGAGTCGAGCGAGGGCGACGATTCATCCGTCAACCTCACGGTTCGGCTGCCCCGCGCGATGCCCGTTGAGGACGCGCCGGCAACCGTGGAGCGTCTCGCTTTCCTGCCGGACGCGGGCGAGTCCGCTACGCCCATCCCGCCGATTTGGGACCCGAATCACGTCAAACTCGAGCGCCTCGGCAGCGAAGGCGGCGACGGGCCTGACTTCGGCTTTGAAGGCGTGACCAGCACTGGCTGGACTCCGCCCGATCCAGAAATGGCCGTCAGCAACGACCGCATTCTCATCATCACCAACGGCGAGATTTCGCTCTTTGACAAGAGCGGCAACAACCTCTTCCGCGATGAAATCGAAGACTCGTTCGGCTTCTGGGGCGAAGTTGGCGCTACCAACTTCACCTTCGACCCCGAGTGCGTGTGGGACCCGCACAGCAACAGGCTCTTCGCAATGGCGTGCGAGCGCAGCAATACGGGCCGCTCCATGTTCCTGCTCGCGGTTTCCAAGACGAGCACGCCCAACACGCGCGACGACTGGTGGAAGTACCGCATCGACGTCACGGCGATCTCGGATAATGACATCGATTCGCCCAACATGGCCGTGGACGCCAACAACGTGCTGCTCACGGCCGACTTCTTCGGGCCCGACAAGTACCTGCTCTACTTCATCGACAAGAATTCGATTCTCTCCGGCGGCACGCCAGTCACCCGGCACGAACTCATCACCGGCGCCAGTCAGCAATCGATGGGCATTCCGGTCATGCACGACGCGGATGCGCCGGCGCAGTACATTCTCCAGTCAACCGAACTGACGACCAACAACACGGTCATCTTTCATGCGTGCATCGACCCGTTCGGCACCTACAGCCGGCCCACGTTTACGCTTACGGTTCCGTCCTACACGTATCCGAACCAGCCGCCGCAGCGCGGTTCGAGCAGCCGGCCGTTCCTCTTCGAGCCTCGCTTCTGGAGTTGCGTTCAGATGAACGATTCACTCTGGGCGGTGCATCACGTCAACTCGTCGCGGGCCCGGGTGCGGTGGTACGAGTTCAACATGCGCGGCTGGCCGGGCAGCGGCAACACGCCCGAGATCGCGCAGTGGGGTGAACTCGACTACGGCGGCACGGTTCACACCTTCTTCCCGAGCATCGGCGTCGACGCAGAAGGCAATGCGGCAATCACTTTCGCTCGCTCGTCGCCGGATGAGTACATCTCCATGTCGCGGGCCGTGCGCAAGTTCAGCGACCCCCCGGGCCAGTTCCAGCCGCCGCAGTTCGTCAAGGAAAGCACCGCCGCCCACACGAGCGGCCGCTGGGGCGACTACAGCGCGACCGTCAATGATCCGGCGACGCTGGGATCGTTCTGGGGTCACCACGAATTCACGCTCAACGGCCAGTGGCGAACATGGGTCGCACGCTACGACGTCGGCGAGCCGCCGATGGTCCTCGTCTCCTCGCGACTCGTCTCGGGCGTGCGCGGCACACTTGACGTGACCGGCGCCACGCCGGGCGCGCAGGTCGTATTCCTCTATTCGATTCGTGGCCTGGGCAGCGTGTACATCC
This sequence comes from Phycisphaerales bacterium, assembly GCA_020852515.1. Taxonomy (NCBI): domain Bacteria; kingdom Pseudomonadati; phylum Planctomycetota; class Phycisphaerae; order Phycisphaerales; species Phycisphaerales bacterium. The sequence goes on along the minus strand of JADZAS010000023.1, from coordinate 151,172 downwards.
CGCAACTCGACGTCACGGTCGATATCGACGCGCCGGTGTTCATCGGAGCCCGCACCGCCGATGCCAACGGCGTGGCGAGCCTGTCGCAGCGCATTCCCAGCGGCACGGTGGGCCGGCGCATCTGGCTCCAGGCCGCCGAATACCAGAAGGCCAGCAATGTCGTGGAGACCGTCATCGAGTAGCCGCCGCTACGATTCGCGCGGCGTCTCGCGCGGCCAGAACTTCAGATCGTGCACAACCGCCCGGGCCCGCTGACCCTCGGCGCTCACGATCACTTCCGTTCCGAGTCCGGTTTTGGAGTGCTTGACCATCGCAAAGGCGATGATGGTGCGCCCGAGCATCGGGCTGGGCGTGGCGCTGGTGACGGCGCCGACGACTTCGGCGATCTGGTCGGCGGGCTCGAAGACCTGCGAACCTGTGACGGGCATGTGTTCGCCTTCGATCTTGAGGCCGACGAGCACCTTTGACGGGTGCCCGAGGCTCTCCATGCGCGCGACCACCTCCTGACCGAGGTAGCAGCCTTTCGTGAACGACACGCGCTGCCGGAGAATGCCCGTCTCGTGCGGCAGCGAGTCGAGGCCGAAGTCGATCAGGTGCATCGGGCAGCCGCCTTCGATTCTCGCGATGTTGAAGGCGTACCAGCCGATCGAGCGCAGCCCCTGGCCCAGGCCGATTTCGAGCAGTTGCTCGTGCACGGCAACGACTTCGTCGACCGGGCAGATGAGATGGAGCCCAACTTCACGAATCTGGTCGCTGCGATAAACGACGACCGGGTGGCCGTGGACGGTGCACCGCATGGCCCGGCCGGGCGTGAGATCGCTCAGGCTGGCCGCCTGCGGCTCTTCCACGACTGAACGCAGGAACTCAATGGCGCGCGGGCCGTGCAGGCTCAGGACGTGCCGCCCCCCTGTGAGGTTTTCAATCGCCACATCTTCGCTGAAGAGAAATCCGCTGAGCGAGTCGGCCGTGCGCTGGGCCAGCGTGGCGTCCACGATGAGCAGCATCTCGTCGCCGAGTTCGATCACGCTGAGATCCGCTTCGATGCGCCCCTTGCGATTGAGCCAGAAGGCGTGCACGACCTGCCCTGCCGCAAGTCCCTTGAGTTCATTGGTGAGCATGCGGTTGAGGAAATCGACGCGGTCGGCGCCGGTGACGCGGAGAATGCCCAGTTGGGGCAGGTCCATCAGCGCCGCCGATCGCCGCAGCGAGGCGTACTCCGCTTCGACTTCGCCGTAGGTGGAGACGATCTCGATGCCTTCGGCGGCGACATCGGCAGCCGAGCCTGGATCGCGGCGGCCGTGGACCATGAATTCGGCCTCGGCCTGTTCCTGGAGATTGCGCAGTGGACTGATGGTCGCCATCGCCTCGCCTTGCCTCCCGGCGCGGAAGGGTTATGCTCGTCAACTCGTCGGAGCGACCGGACCGCTCCGTGTGCAATCATAAGTCCTTCGGCTGCGAGAAACTCGATGAATGTCGATCTGCTCAAGAGGCTGTGCGAAACTCCCGGAGTTCCCGGTCGTGAAGAACGCGTCCGTGCTCTCATCGAAAGCGAGGTCAAGGGGCTCTTCGACGAGGTGCGGACCGACCCGATGGGATCGCTCATCTGCGTCCGCAAGCCGACGCGCCCGGCGGCCAAGGGCCAGTCGTCGCTGCGGGTCATGCTCGCCTGCCACATGGACGAGATCGGCTTCTACGTGCGGCACATCGATGACAAGGGGTTCGTGTGGCTGAATCCCGCCGGCGGCTTTGATCCGCGCAATCTCTTTTCGCGGCGCGTGCTTATCTGCGCTGAAGATGGCGACCTCGTCGGCGTGCTCAACCCCGGCGGCAAGCCGATCCACATCTCCTCGCCTGAAGACCGCAAGAAGATCCCGGAGGTTACGGAGTTCTACGTCGATCTGGGTATGAAGCCCGACGCGGTGAAGAAGAGAATCCGCATCGGCGACATGGTCGTGCTTCATGAACCCTTTGCGGAGATCGGCGACACGCTGGTGAGCAAAGCCATGGACAACCGCGTTGCCTGCTGGCTGGGAATCGAAGCCGTGCGGCAGGTGGCCGGGGGCGGAAAGGCCAAGGGCAGGTCGGGGGCGTCGAAGTCAGCCGGGCATGCGTGCGAAATCCACTGCGTTTTCACGGTGCAGGAGGAAGTCGGCCTGCGCGGCGCCATGACCAGCGCCTACACCGTTAAGCCCGACGTTGGCGTCGGCATCGACACGACGCTCTGCTGCGATACGCCTGGCGTGTGTGAGACGGACCGGGTCACCAAGCAGGGCGATGGCGTGGCGATCACGGTCATGGATGGTTCGGTCATCTCGGCCCACTCGCTCGTCAACGAATTCGAGCAGATTGCGCGCAAGCACCACATTCCGCACCAGCGTTCGATCCTCGGCCGGGGCGGCACCGACACCGCAGCGCTCCAGCGAGCCGGCTCGGGCGCCCGGGCCATCACGATTTCCGTCGGCACGCGCTACATCCACACCGTGACGGAGATGGTGCACCGGATCGATCTCCAAGCGGCTCGCAACCTTCTGGCGGCGTATCTCGAAGTCGCCTGAACAGCCGGGTTGGTCGGCCTGCGGCGCGCCCGAGCGTCCGATAGGCGCGCCTTGGGTCTCCGCTACTTCTCTGTCTAGCCGTCCGCCGCAAGTCTTTCGCAGCCGGTTGCGATTCGATCCCCGGCTGCGGGTTGGCTGCCGAGCGGAGAGAAAGTGTCGGAAGCGGAAATCCGGCGGGAAGAAATCGCTGGTCGAATCTGGTTGAGCAGAATCATGAGGCTGGCATCGGCACGCACCTGATGCCGCCGACTATAATCGCACCGACAGGCTCGTCCAACGCGTGCCGCGATTCGACTGGAGCACACAAGTGACGCAAGAGCAGCAGCAGGTCAGAGTTTCGCCCTCACTCCCGGCCGTCAATCCGTATCCGCGCAGCGCCTACCTCTTCGTTCAGGAAGCGCTCGGCTTCACCGTCGGCAAGATGCACGGCGGCGGGAAGAAACAGGAGGCGGGCACGCGGCACATCAGCGGCCAGCAACTCTGTCACGGCCTGCGCGAGTATGCGATCACCAAGTATGGCCTGCTCGCGCGCTCGGTCCTCGAACACTGGAACATCCACCGCACCGACGACTTCGGCCGCATCGTCTACAGCCTGATCGAGTCTGGCCAGTTGTCGTGCAGCGATGATGATCGCATCGAAGACTTCGCCGCCGTCTACTCGTTCGACGAGGCCTTCGATCAGGCGCAGGTGCTCGACTCGCTGATCCGCAATTGATCCGCGACTGAATCGGCCGCATTCTCGGCTCTGGCGTGTCCGCCCCGGGCTTCCGGCGGACTTGTCGCCGTCCATCGGATCGGTATCCTGCACCAACCATGGATGAGCCAACTCAGGGCCAGTTGCAGCCGAAGTTCCAGCCGGAAGACCCGCGCCACCTGCACCTCTGGCAGATTCAGTCGGTGCGCGATATCGCCGTCATCGCGCTGGCGATCTTTCTGATCCTGTGCGGCTACTGGCTGCGCAGCGTCACGGTGCCGCTGCTGATCGCGCTCGCTCTGGCCTACCTCTTCGAGCCGATCATCATTCGCGTCACGCGGCGCTTCAACGTGTCGCGGCCGGTCGTGGCCGGGAGCCTCGTCGGGGCCGTGGGCGTGCTGTTTGCACTGGCGCTCGTGGGTTTCGCGCTGTCGCTGGTTCAGACAATCGACCTGCTGCGCAGGCTGCCTGACTCCGTGGCGGAGGCGATCCAGTACGTGGATGAGCGGCTGCCCGAGCCCGTCGGCGAGGCGCTGATGGACGGCTTGGGCAGCCTCTTCGGACCGGCCCAGGGCGACGATGCAGCACTTCCGGATGACCAGGCCAGCCCTTCAGAGGTTGCGGCGGACCCGGAGCAGGGCGCCACTGAACAAGCCCCGCCGGCGGATTCAACGGCAGCAGAAGCGCAGTCGCCGCCGCAGTCGGACGCGAGCCAATCGCGCGAGATCGCGGCGAACATCCGCGACTGGTTGCACGCGAACCTCGGCGCCGTCTTCCAGGCCACGGTGCGGACGACTGGTGATGCCGTCTCGATGATTTTCGCGTTTATAGGCTCGACAATCTACATCGCCTTCACGCTCTTCCTCATTCCTTTCTACTTCTACGCGTTCTCGACGGGCTGGCCGAAGTTGCGCGATGGGGTTGTCGAGCTGTTTCCCGTTGAGCACTCGCGCAAGATTTATGACATGCTCCACAAGATGGACCTCGCCGTGAGCGGATTCGTCCGCGGCCGGGTTGTCATCTCGGCCATCATGGGAGTGCTGCTGGCGGCGGGCTGGTGGGCGTGCGGCGTGCCCTACTGGCTGGTGCTGGGCATACTGACGGGCATTCTGAGCATGGTGCCGTATCTCGGCGGCATCGGACTGCCCCTGGCCATCGGATTGCTGTGGATGTCGCAGGCTGACGGGCAAGGCGGCGAGCAGATGGCGTGGTGGGCGATCATCCTTTGGCCGTCGGTCGTGTTCACCGTGGTGCAACTGGTCGAGGGCTACGTCCTCACGCCGGTGATTTCCGGAAAGGCAACAAATCTCGGCCCGGTGTCCGTGCTCGTCGTCGTTCTCGCCGGCGGCGTGGTCGCGGGCGTCTACGGCATGCTGCTGGCCATCCCCGTCGCCGCATGCGGCAAGATCATCATCATGGACGTCGTCGTGCCGCGCATCAAAGCGTACGGCCGTGGGCAGGCAAGTGATGTGCTGCCCATCGACGAGCAGTAGGCTCCCGCCGGTGTGACGTCGCGGCGCTGCCCGGCCGTGGCCGGTATCATCTCGCCGGGAGGCTCGCCATGCACGTCGCACTCACCGGCGCTTCGGGATTCATCGGCTCAGCGATCGCGCGCGATCTTCATACCGCGGGGCACACCTGCGCAGCACTGGTTCGCGCGAGCAGTCGGCGCGATCACATTGAGCCGCAGATCGATCGGTTCGTCGAGGGCGATCTGGCAGACAAGAAAGCGTGGGCGGATCTGCTCCATGGCGCCGACTGCGTGGTCCACTGCGGCGTGGACTGGGCACCGCTCAAGAGCAGCGACCTCGACGCGCATCTCGAGCGCAACCTGCTCGGCTCGATCCGGCTGCTGCAATGGAGCGCACCGCGGCAGTTCATCTTCATCAGCACCATCGCCGTGCACCACGACATGCGGCCGCGCTGGGGCGGCGTCATCGATGAAGATCACCCGCTCCGACCCGGCTCGTGGTACGGCGCGTACAAGGCGGCCGTGGAGGCGCACCTGTGGGCGGCTCACTTCAGTGCTGGTCAGCACACGTGCGCGCTGCGGCCGTGCGGCGTGTACGGTCTCGATCCAAATCTCGAACGGACCTACGGCATCGGCATGCTCCGACGACTCCGCCGCGGCCAATCCGTGGACAAGCCCGGAGGCGGGAAGTTCGTGCACGTCGATGACGTCGCCGCCGCCACGGTTGCGTGCGTGGGCAATCCTGACGCGGCGGGCAAAGCGTACAACCTCGTGGACTGCTACGCCCGCTGGGCCGACTGGGCGCTCATCGCCGCCGACCTGCTTGGCATCGAGGCGACGGTGGATGCATCGAGCCCCGCCGAGCCGAAGAACACCTTTACGAAGGACGCGGCCCGATCACTGGGAGTGCGACTCGACAGAGGCCATGACGGAATCCGAGATTACCTGCGCGAGTTGATCGCCGCGACGGAGCATAGCGCGGGATCCTGAGTTCACCGCGTCGCATTCACGAGCAGGTTGAAGCGACCCGATCCGCCGCGCTCCCGCAGCCCGACGCGGATCTGGGTATTGAGCAGGCGCGTGGCGGGGTCGGTCAGGCGGAACACGCGCACGGTCGTCTCGCCCGGTTTCAGCTGCGCCACGTCGAGTTCGAGCCGGCCGTAGCCTTCCGCCAGGACCATGGCCGAGAGCCATGCCGGCGCATCGGAGTTATTCGAAATCTCGAGCGTGACGACCAGTTCTTCGTTGCCTTCCGGGTTGATCACGTACTCGTAGTGCGGCATAAGAGCGATCTTCTGGAAGCCGAGTTCGACGATCGACTCCATGCGGACCGCGTTGGTGGAGATGTTCTGAAGGGCGAGATCGACCACGATGCGCTTGGGCCCGCCGGTTTCGTAGGCTGGATAGGTGAAGATGAGCGGCAGCCGGATCTCCTCGCCGGCGCCCATCGAGATCTGCCGCACGCGCTGGCGAATATCCCAGTCCGCCGGTTCGATGATGCGCAGCGTGCCCGCGATGCTCGTCTTCCATGGATTCGTCAGCACCATCTCGTGCATGTGCACTGCAGCAGCGCCCTCGATCCAACGAGGCGTCACGCGAAAGCCCGACCGCAGCAGCGCAAGGTTGATCACGGCGTTATCAACGAACTGAGGCTGGCGCGTGATTCGGATCTCGTGCACGCCTCCGACCACAGGCACCTGCTCGGTGTTGCCGAATGCATCGCACATGCTGATCGAATGGTTGCCGAGAAAGATCGAAGCGCGCACCACTTCGCTGTCGGGTGAATCGTGCCAGACCGCGATCGTGCCGTTTCCCTGCGCGTCGCGAAAGACGACTGCAGTCACGTCGTTGCCGAGATCGAGCCGCGCGTGCTCCATGCGGCCGCTCAGGTGAGCCGCCAGCGTGCGCCACACCGGGTAGAGCGCGCCGGGCATGGCCCGGTCGGGCTGAAGCGGCTGCATGTCCCAGGGATGCCTGATGGCCACGTCCGTAGCGCCGGCTTCCCATGCCATCACCGTGCGGCGAACCAGGTCGCCGACCTGGTGCTCGAGGCCGAACAATTCTGCGTCGGCCGGTTCGATGACGACGGTGCAGGCCAGCTCGCGATCGACCCATGGCGCCAGGTACTCGCCGATCACGTCGGGCGACACTTCATTGGGAAGGATGGTCGCAAAGCGGACCGGCGGCGTGCTCAGCGATCGCCGGCCGCCTGCCGGGAGCGCACTGATGGCGTCGGCCGCTGTGTCGGCGATGAGCGCCGCCGCGGCCGGCTGTTCGGCGGTCCAGGGAACGACGAGCTGCGGCGAGGGCACAAGAGCGAACAGGCGCCGGAGAATTGCTTCGAGCCGTTGCGGGTGCTGATCCACTCGTCCGGCGCCGAGACTCTCCGTCGGAGCAAACTGCCACTGTCCCACCACTTGCCCGAACGAAACGAGGAAGTCCTCGAGGTATCGCCACACCTCGTCGGTGCCGGCGCCGAAGGTCTCGTAGACCAGCGATGAGTTCGCGTGCTCCTGTGCGGAAAGTTCATCGGGCAGAGCCGTGACGACGAAACGCACGCCGCGCGCCGAGCCGTTGAGACGATTGACCGTCGGACTCAGCGCGGTGCGGTGCGCCTGGATGCGGCTGCGCGTCAGATCATTCGACCACATCGGCAATGAGATGGAATCGGCGCCGAGCCCGGCCATCAGTTCAGGAACGTGCGGCCACTGCTCGAGCGGCAGATCGTCTCCGACCACGCTGAATCCGCGGAAGTGCAGCGGCCCAACCGACCCGGCCACGCGAGGCATCCATGCAAAATCCAGCCACGTGCGCGACACTGCTGCGCCGCTTTCGGTCACGTTGGCGATCGCGCGATACCAGCCATAGCCCGGCAGGTTCGGTCGGTAGAGGACCGGCTGCCAGTCGTTGCTGAGGCTCAGTTCGCGCTCGTCAACGAGATCGCCGCGAAAGTCGTAGATGCGCATGGTGGACTGCAGCGAAGCCGCGGCCACGTCCTGCGCGCGAAGGTAGAGTGTCGGCGCGTCGGGCGCCACCATCAGGTTGTGGGGCGCTGTCGATGACAGTTCAATCCGCGGAACGCGCCAGATCGTGAGATCGTCAAAGTACGCGGCGGCGCCGACCACGTCTTCCAGCAGCACCCGGGGGCGGGTGTCCGGGTCGGTGTTCCACGTCGCCGGCTGCTCGATGAGCAGTTCAACCTGCAGCCACGCCGGCGAGGCGGTCCGGTTGCCGTCGGCGTCGCGCCACATCATTCCGGGCGATAGGCCGCGCAAGACCACTTCGGCGTCGCGCCACTGCCCATCCGTTTCCAGCAGGGGCGAAGCGGATAACGACGGCTCAATGCGCCGCCCGTCTTCGTCGGCAAAGTACGCGACGACGCGGGCCCGCGAGCGACGCAGGCCCTCGGTGCGGACCCGAATGCGTAGGTGGTAGTCGATCTCAGGGATGATCGGCACCACGCCGGCGACCAGGCGCAGTCCGGCATTGCCGCCGATGGTCGGGATGCGGATGCAGCGATCCTCGCCATCACCTGCCGGCGTATCCGGAAAGAACGCGGCATCGTTCCAGTGCGGGAAGCCCTTGTCGGCGATGCGCACCCAGTACAGCGGCACCGGGTCGGCGGTCTCGGGTTCATCGAAGTCAAAGGTTTGCACCACGCGCGAGGTCAGATCCTCGAAGAGGTCACCAGGTCCAACGCCGCCTGCCTCCTGCGTCTGAGCCGGGCACGCGGGCGCCAGCGGGCCCAGCAAACCGCCGAGCAGGGCGGGGAAGAGGAGGTTTCGCAACAGAAAGCGGCGCATTTCCACAGGTATCGACTCGCTTGCGGACGGACCTGCAACTGTGCCGATAAGATCAGCCGATGCCGCGACTTTCCACCATCGCGAGCCTTCCACTCACCCTCCTGGCGCTGGCGCTGATCGTTCTCGCCTCGGCGATGGGCGGCGCCTACTGGCACTACCGCCAGGTCGCTCACGGCCGGGAGCAGCAGCTCGAGCAGTCACTCGTCGAGGCCGCCCGGCGCCAGCAGGTCCTCGAGAACATGATCGACCGCCTCACCCGCAGCCGGCGGCTGGCGCAAATCGTCGTCACCGAACAGAAGACCGGCCCGGCCGGGCTGCCGACTGAAACCTCGCTTCTCATGGTGGAACTCGGGCCCGATGAGCAGCCCGTCGGCCGGCACTGCTTCACCATCCCCGGCCACGTCGCCTTCTTCGATGGCCTGGTCGTGAAGTTCGACCACGACGCGGTCGCTACGGCTCATCCGATGCGCGGCCAGACGATCGTGCTCCTCCGTCGCGTCTACTCCGAAATGCTCGCGCCCGCCGACGGCTTTCCAATCGACGTCGCAGGCGAAGTGCCCGCGGGCTACAGCGGGCCCGAGAGGCCCATCGACTTCGAGAAGAAATTGTGGGAGCGGTTCTGGGATCTGTGCAACGACCCGGCGCTTGCAGCCGAGTACGGCGTGCGCGTCGCGCAGGGCGAAGCGGTCTACAAGCCGATGAAGCCCGGCGTGCTCTACGAACTCACCGTTCAGGCCGACGGCGGTCTCAACCTCGAAACGCGCCCGCTCCCCGAGGCGGTCGGCGAGATTCTCGCCGCGGTGGGGGAGAACTGACCGGGCGGTTGCAGTCAATCCACAGCAGGGCAAAACGAGAGGCGGCGACCTGAAGTGGTCGCCGCCTTGCTTGATCGGCTGCTTTGGCGTGTTCTACTGGATCCGAGCGACATTGCTGAGCGTGCATGAGCCGCCCTGAATGAGTTGCAAGTAGCCCCCGCAGGCGCCGGATGGCGCCTGGCCGTTAATGGTGCCGCTGCCGCTGTTGCCGGTGCTGAAGAATCCGGGCGGATCGACCAGCATCAGGCCGTTGGCGTTGAGCCCGAGTTGGGTTCCCGCGCACGGGTTGCCCGGCGGGATGATCTGCTGGCCGGTGCCGCGGGCGAAGAGAATGCCCTGCTGGATGCGCGGCGTCGCGCCGCTCCAGCTGATGCCGATCTGGCCCGGGCAGGAGCCTGTGAGCGTGAGCCGATAGCCGCCGCCGCCCGCCGGAGCAAACTTGTAGATCGCGCTGGGGCCGACGCCTGCATCGACGGGGTTGCCGCCGCCGACGTAGAGGCCGCCCTCGCTGTCAATGAGGCACGAACTCGTCGCGTAGTTCGTCCGCAGCATGGTCCCGTTGAGATCGGTCTGAAGCAGAAGCGTGTAACTGCTGCCGTCATCGCGCAGAACGATCAGTTCGCCGCGCGGCGGACTCAGGTTGGCGCCCTGTTTCACCGCATAGATGTAGGTCTTGTTGTCCGGCGCTCTCGCTGCCGAGATGCACGTGTGTTCATCCATCAGGTCGCGGTACTCCCAGAGCAGCGTGGCGCTGCTGCCGTTGTCCTGGTAGCAGGCGACGACGCCGTTGGCCCCGCCGCAGTAGATGCGGTTGCCGACCACCGCCGGGCGGGCGAAGAAGTTCATTTCCCTGGTGGGGTCGCCGCGGAAGCCGGGCACCCGCCACACGATCAAGCCGGTGTTTTTGTCGATGGCCCACAGCGGCGACACGTCGTTGTCATTGAAGGTGGTGACGTAGATGCGGTTGCCATCGGCGCTCATGGCGCCGCTGCCCCACCAGTTGAAACTTTCGGGTCCACCGAGCCAGAGTTCGGTCGAGGTGTTGTCGCCGTTGTCGCGGATGGCGCTGCCGCCGAAGTACTGGGCGTTGCCGAAGTGGGCGATGACCTGCTTGCCGTTTCCGTCTTCCCACATCGGGCCCACGGCACCGAAGAACCCCACTGCGGGCAACGCTCGCGACCACATCAGTGAACCTGTCACCGAATCCACCGCGTGAAGCATGAGCGCGCCGTAATCGACGACGTACAGGTTGCGATGGCCCGCGTTGTTGAGCGCGGTGCCCATGAGCGGCGTGCCGAGAAGGCTCTGGAACGCCGCGTTGGTGATGGTGTTGGTCACCGCGAGCGTGTCCTTGTCGAGCACTTTGATCGACGTGTTGCCCGCGCCGGAGTAGATCGTCGTATAGATGCGATTGACGCCGACGGCCACGCCCGAGTAGCTGCCGTTGACGCCGCCAAGGTTCACGCTCTGGGCGATGACGTGTCCATCGCTCGGATCGATGCGATAGACGTAGCAGCCGTCATCATCCATGCTCTTGTAGTAGATGTCGCCGTTGGCCGCGACGCAGATTCCGCCGGGCGAAGGGATGGCAACCGTGTCGTTGGTCCAGGCGTGCTCCACGGCCGGGCCGGGCGCCATCACGGCGCCGGCCTTGGCGTCGTTGGCGCGGTACTGCGGCCAGACGCTGTTGTCGAGTTGAGCGTGCGCGGAAGTGCTGAGCAGTGCGGCGGTGGCGATGAGTGCGAGAGCTTGCCGTCCTGAGGGTACTGCCATTGGTTCTCTCCTTCCAGAGGTCCAGTTGGATCATGCGAAGCGGCCGAGCAGATGTCTTCGTGGGGGCCGCCGCAGTTCCTCTATTAGACCAGATTTTGCCCATCCTTGCTACGACCTTTCGAGAATCGGGTTGATTTTCCCGAACCGGGCTCGCGCCGGCCGACCAGCAGAATGGCGGCCAATGCGCTGCGGCGGCGCTCGAAACGCGGTACATTCACCGGGCAGGCGCCTCGCGCCTTTGGAGCGGATTCTGTCCCACCGCCAGCCAGAATGGCGGTACAATCACATCGTCTAGCGCCGCGGCCGACGCGGCGGCGACTCACAGACCGGAAGGAGTGTCAGATGCGGCCGGATTCCGCCAAGAGCCACTCGGTCCGTTGCCCACTGCCGTTCGGGCGGTGGGGTTTCACGCTCATCGAACTGCTGGTGGTGATTTCGATCATTGCGCTGCTTATATCGCTGCTGCTGCCGGCGCTGAGCCAGGCGCGCGAGCGGGCCAAGCAGGTTGGCTGTCTGTCGAATCAGCGCCAGTTGGCGCTCGCGTTCCTGAATTACGGGAACGACTACGGACAGATCCCGGGCTGTACGAATCACGGACCGGCATACAGACTCGACTGGTCCGGCTACTCGCACCCACATCTGCCAAATGAACCGGCGTTTCCCACCGGCCGCATCTATCCCTACGTCAGTCGCTCCAGCGCGGCGGTTGAGTGCCCCAAGGCCAAGCGGGCGGCAAACAAGGAGTATGACTACACGTTCGTCGCCGGCATGTCCGGCGCGCGAGTCGATCTGCAATGGCGGACGCTCTATCCAATCGATCCGGCCGTCCCCGGTCGAAATCTCAAAGCATTCCAAGCCATGCCCATTCTCATCGAGGAGGATGAAACGTGGTACAACAACCCCACTCCTGACGGCACGTGGGCCTGGTGGGATCAGTTTTCGACACGGCATTTCGGCAAGTGCAACGTGGCATACTTGGACGGTTCCGCCGGCGAGTTCGAAAGTCCCAAAGGACTGCGCGACGATCTCGAAGAGCCCGGCGATCTTCAGGCGTACGACCTGCTCGTCGAAACGACGCCCGGCAAAAACTACACGGGTCTCTACAAGTCCGACTTCAACAAGTACGGTTGGATCAACCATCCGTCCAACTGGTGACGGCTGCGCGCGAACCGAGCATTCGCGCCGCCCCACAAACCCACGCACCTGCGACTTGAGACTGTCGCGCCGTCCCGGCGCCGCGCAACGAACGTGCTTCCTTGAGGGGATTCCCCGGAATTGGCCTTGCGCGGCCGTCTTTGCAGCCGCGGCGACTGGAGCCGGACTGATAATCGGATATCGTTATCCAGATTTGTGGTCCACCGGTCCTGCGATTGGCCCCGATGAATCACCGGCGCACGAGGCAGATCTCCGACTACGCCACGACCTTCGTTTTCCTGGCGCTCGCCGTGTACTTTCTCATTGAACCCGTCGAGCCGAACTGGCCCCAACGTCCGCCACAACTCATTGCCGCCGAAGCGCTGCCGCGCGGGCCGCTGCGGACGCAGGCGCTGCTCACCTCGCCGCCGCAGGCGCTCATCAACGGCTTTGTGCGCGACTGCAACGACTGCCACAGCCTCATGCAGCCTCCGGTCGAGGCCGCCCGCCGCCTCACCCAGCATACCCATCTCGTGCTCGACCACGGCATGAACGATCGCTGCTTCAACTGCCACGCGCGCGAGGACCGCAATCGCCTCGCCCTTCGCGGCAGCGAAACCGTCGGCTTCGACCAGGTTGAGCTGCTCTGCGCGCAGTGTCATGGCCCGACCTATCGCGACTGGGAGCGCGGCGTGCACGGCAAGTCTTTGGGCTCGTGGATCGTCGGCAGCGCTGCGCGAGTCAGGCTGACGTGCGTGCAGTGCCACGACCCGCACGCGCCGCGCTACGCGCCGATGCAACCGCTGCCGGCGCCCAGCACGCTGCGCATGGGCCGGCAGGATCCAGACGGTGCGCATGGCCACGAGACTGAGGAGAACCCGCTTCGCCGCTACCCGCCCGAAGAAGACTGGCCCTATGAGCCGGTGCGCATCGGCGTGGAGGAAGAGCCTACCCCCTACGACTCGGACGCGGCGCCGGAGAAGTCCCCCGCCGCCGGAGAGGATGAGCACTGATGCGCATCTTCGATTCATCTCAGTCGAAGTGTTCACACGGCGAGTGTTCGTCCGCCTGTTCAGGTCCAGGTCCGCATCGCCTCGGCACCACGCGCCGCAGCTTCCTCCGCAAGGGTGCCGCGGCGATCGGGGGCATGGCCGCGCTCGTCGGCGCCCTCAGCCCGCTGCGCGAACTCGATGAAAACGACTTCGGCTCCGTCGAGAAGTTCATCCAGAAGCACTACAAGGAGATGGATGGCGAGGAAATGCGCCAAGCGCTCGAGCGCATCTCCCGCGAGGTCGAGAAGCGCTACGACCTGCGCCCGGACATCCGGGACGTGCGGCCGATGGACGGCGTCGAGTTCGTCTACGCGCTGAACATCTCGCGCTGCATCGGCTGCCGCAAGTGCGTGCATGCCTGCGTGCAGGAGAACAACCAGAGCCGCGACCCGGAGATTCAGTACATTCGCGTGGTCGAGATGCCGCGCGGCACGCTCGACATCGAAAAGGGCAACCACCACTACGACCGGCCGACCGTGCCCGACCGCGAGCACTACTACGTGCCGATCCAGTGCCACCAGTGCGCCAAGCCGCCGTGCGTGAAGGTCTGCCCGGTGGAGGCGACGTGGCAGGAGCCCGACGGCATCACCGTGATCGACTACGACTGGTGCATCGGCTGCAGGTACTGCGAAGCGGCGTGTCCGTACTGGGCCCGCCGGTTCAACTTTGCCGAGCCGAAGTTGCCCAAGAAAGACGTCAATCCGCGCATGAGTTACCTCTCCAACCGGCCGCGTCACAAGGGCGTCATGGAGAAGTGCCACTTCTGCCTGCACCGCACCCGCGCCGGTGAACTGCCCGCCTGCCTCGAAGTGTGCCCCACGGGCGCGCGCAAGTTCGGCAACGTGCTCGATCCACAGAGCGAAGTCTCGGAGATTCTCAAGACCAAGCGCGTGTTCGTACTCAAGGAAGAGGCGGGAACTCTGCCGCGCTTCTTCTACTACTTCGACGAGCGTCACCCGCGCAGCGGCGGCGACCGCGAGGCGGCCGCAGATGGCCAGGAGGCGATCGCGTGAGAGACTACATCGTCTTTCTCTGGCGGTGCTTCCGGCTCAGTTTCGTCGGCGACTGGCGCTACGGCGCTTGGATGCTCACCCTGACGGCCATCGCCCTGCTCGGGCTCAACGCCTATTGCCGGCAACTCGTCTTCGGCCTGGCGACGACGGGCATGACCGACCAGGTGTCCTGGGGGCTGTACATCGCCAACTTCACGTTTCTCGTGGGCATGGCGGCGGCCGCGGTCATGCTCGTCATTCCGGTGTACATCTACCGCAACAAGGAACTGCACGACCTGGTCATCTTCGGCGAACTTGCCGCAGTCTCGTTCATCATCATGTGCCTGCTCTTCGTGACGGTGGACCTCGGCCGGCCGGACCGCGTGCACCACCTTTTTCTGCGCTTCAACTTTCCGCTGTCGATGCTGACGTGGGATGTGATAGTTCTCAATGGATATCTGCTGCTCAACCTGCACATCTGCGGCTATCTCATCTACTGCGCATACCGCAAGCGCGAGCCGCGCAAGGCGCTGTTCGTCGTGCCATTCGTACTGATCGCGATTGTCTGGGCGGTAAGTATCCACACCGTGACGGCGTTTCTGTACGTCGGCCTCGGCGCCCGCCCGTTCTGGAACAGCGCCATCATTGCGCCGCGCTTCCTCGCCTCGGCTTTCGCCGCCGGACCGGCTTTCATCGTGCTGGCCCTGCAGGTTATCCGGAGATTCACCGATTACAACGTGCCGCAAAAGGCGCTCATGACGCTGCGGCAGATCATCCTCGTCGCGCTCACGATCAACGTCTTCCTGCTGATGAGCGAAGTGTTCACGGAGTTCTACGCCGACACGGCCCACAGCGCTTCGACGCACTACCTCTTCTTCGGTATCGGCGAAAACCGCGCGCTCGTGCCGTGGATCTGGACCTCCGTGGGCATGACGGCCGTAGCGCTGCTCATTCTCTATCTGCCCCTGGCGCGGAGTTTGCGCTACCTCAACCTCGCGTGTGTTCTCATCATCATCGGCGTCTGGATCGAGAAGGGCATGGGGCTGATCGTCCCCGCGTTCATTCCCACGCCCATCGGCGAAATCGTCGAATACCGGCCGACCGTCAACGAGATTCTTGTCTGCCTGGGCATCTGGGCGGCGGGGATTCTCCTGTTCACTATCTCGGTTCGAATCACCATTCCGGTTCTGTCCGGTCGTCTCACGATTGACCATCCCTACACGACCGAAGCGGAGCCTCCGCTGCACAGATCCACCAGCGCGACAGCACTCGGAATTGAAAGGAGCACGTCGTGACACGGTTCATGCCGCCTGTAATCGGAACTCTGGCTCTGGCGATCAGCGCGAGCGCGGCGTGGGGCCAGGCATTTGGCCTGCCCGAGTTGAGCGCCGAGTCGCGCGCCTGCGTCGACTGCCACAAGAAAGAGAGCACCGCGCTCTACCAGCAGTGGGGCGACAGCAAGCACTTCCGCGGCAACGTCGGCTGCTTCGAGTGCCACGCCGCGGACAAGACCGACCCTGATGCCATGGAGCACGAGGGCCAGTGGATCGCCGTGCTCGTGACGCCCAAGGACTGCTCGCGCTGCCACAGCCGGGAAGTGGAGGAGTTTCAGGGCAGCCACCACGCCAAAGGCGCGCGGATTCTGGGTTCACTCGACAATCGCCTGGCCGAGATCGTCGAGGGGAATAGCGCCTTTGTGACGCCGGCGTTCCCGCATGGCAACAGCGCCGCAGCCGTCAGCGGGTGCTGGCAGTGTCACGGCTCAGAGGTCAAGGTCCTCGACGGGGGCAAACTCGATCCGGCCACCTGGCCCAACACCGGCATCGGGCGCATCAACCCCGACGGCTCGGAAGGTTCCTGCGCCGCCTGCCACAGCCGGCACTCCTTCTCCGCCGCCCAGGCGCGCCACCCGGACACCTGCGGCAAGTGCCACATGGGGCCGGATCACCCGCAGAAGGAGATTTACGAAGAGTCGAAGCACGGTATCGCTTTCTTTGCCAACATCGATGAGATGAATCTCGACGCCGAGAAGTGGATCGTCGGCGAGGACTACTTCAAGGCTCCGACCTGCGCCACCTGCCACATGAGCGCCACCAAGGACCAGGACGTGACGCACGACATCGGGCTGCGCATTAGTTGGAACAACCGGCCCGTGCTGTCCGTGCGTCCCGAGGTTTCGGACGCCAAGATGAACCTGCCGGCCCAGCACATCAACTGGGAGACGCGCCGGGCCAACATGCAGAACGTCTGTCTCAACTGCCACAACCAGAACTGGGTGGACAACTTCTACGTGCAGTATGATGCGCTCATCGAGCTGTACAACGAAAAGTACGCCAAACCGGGCGAGGCGCTGTACAACCTCGCCAAGCCGCTGCTCCGCGCCGAGACCTTCTCGAACAAAGTGGACTTCATCTGGTACGAACTCTGGCACCACGAAGGCCGCCGGGCCCGTCATGGCGTCTCGATGATGGGGCCGGACTACACCCACTGGCACGGCACCTACGAGATTGCCAAGCACTGGTACTCCGAATACGTTCCCGAACTCGAAGAACTCATTGAGCACGGCCGTGCCTCAAGCGATCCCGACAAGCAGAAGGCCGCCGAAGCGCTCGCCGCCAAACTCGACGAAGTCCTCAACAGCGCCGACCACCGCTGGTACCTCGGCAAGATGGATCCCGAAGAGGCCGCCCGTCGCAAGGCGGCCGCAGAAGAGTTCCAGAAGCGCTACGAACAGAAGAAGTGATGTCAGCAGTGGAACGGCGACTCACCGAAGCAGACAGCCGGATCGCGCTGCGAGATCACATCGTGCAGGTTGCCATGCAGGCGCGGCTCCGCTACGGGCTGTACATCGACGCCGCGGCGATCCTGCACATGCTCGACGACCGGCAGGTGACCCGCTACCCGTGCGGCGTGCGCTACGACGCCGCCGCACTGCTGCCCGGTGAATTCGCGCACGCACAGCCGCTGGGCGATCGCCCGGCCGACGGCTACTGCCTTTTCGTTCATCCCGCGCTGGAGAAGCAGGCCGACCTCCTGCCGCTGGTCATCGCCTACCACCTGGTAACGATCAACTACGGCGACATCGCCACCAGCGACGAAGCCGAAATCTTCGGCGCCACGCTGCTGGGCCTGGAGGTCGAAGAGTACTACGAGGCGCTTTGCGAGATATCGGATCACCTCTTGCAGTGACCCACCTACCTGGCGCAGCGCCTACTGGAACTCATGCACCATCAGCTGGCTGACGCGGATCTGGAAGGCGGTGCAAGAGGAGGCGATCCGGACACTGCGAGACCTTCCCGAGGGCGGGTCATTTCGGGCCGTCCGCTGCCGCGCCCGCCGCGTTGGCCGGTACAATAGGGGACATGGGAATTGGCAGTATCCTTGTCGAGCGCGGTGTCATCTCGCGCGAACAGCTCGATGAAGCCCTGATGCTCCAGAAGCAGACGGGCGAGCGGCTGGACCGCACGCTCGTTCGTCTGGGCTACTGCCGTCAGGGCGACGTGCTCAAGGCCATCGGCGATCAGTTCGACATGCCCATCGTCGATCTGACCGAAGTCGAGCCCGAGGCCGAAACACTGGGCATGCTCCCGGCCAAACTCGTCTACAAGCAGAACTGCGTGCCCATCAGCCGCTCCAACGGCACGCTCCGCGTCGCCACGAGCGACCCTTTCGAACTCTCCGCGTTTGACGAACTGCGCCTGCTTACGGGCACCTCGATCGAACTCGTCCTCGCCGACGAGGAAGACCTTCACCGCTTCATCCGCGAGCACTACGGCGTGGCGGGCGACACGCTTGATGCGCTCAATACCGCCGCCGAGTTCAACCTCGACGAGCAGGCGAGCCTTGCCGCAGCAGACGAAGAGACCAAGAACGAACTTGAGCAGGCGCAGCAGGCCTCGGTCATCAAACTCGTCAACGACCTTCTCATCGAGGCGATCTCCGAACGGGCCACGGACATCCACATCGAGCCCTACGAGGGCAGCCTCGACATCCGCTACCGCGTGGACGGCGTGCTCTATAAGCCGTCGATGTCGGCGTCGATCCGGCGGTTTCGCAACGCGATCATCAGCCGCATCAAGATCATGGCGAATCTGAACATCGCCGAGAAGCGCAAGCCCCAGGACGGCCGCATCAACCTGCGCCACAAGGGCAACGAGTACGACCTCCGCGTGTCGATCATCCCCATGATCTTCGGCGAAGGCGTGGTGCTGCGCATCCTCGACAAGACCTCCGTGCGCTTCGGCCTTGATACGCTGGGCATGACGCAGCAGATCCTCACCGGCTGGGATCATCTCATCGCCCGGCCGCACGGCATTCTGCTGGTGACCGGCCCGACGGGCAGCGGCAAATCAACCACGCTCTACGCCTCGCTCAACCGCATCGTCTCTGAAGAGATCAAGGCGGTAACGGTCGAAGACCCCGTCGAATACAACCTCAGCGGCGTGAACCAGATCCCGGTGAATCACAAGATCGGGCTGACGTTTGCCGCGGGCCTTCGCGCCATCCTGCGTCACGATCCCGACGTGATCATGGTCGGCGAGATTCGTGACAAGGAAACGGCCGACGCGGCGATCCAGGCGTCGCTCACCGGTCACCTGGTGTTCTCGACGCTGCACACCAACGATGCGCCCAGCGCGACGACGCGACTGCTCGACATGGGCGTTGAGCCCTATCTCGTGGCCAGCTCGCTCGAAGGCGTGCTCGCCCAGCGGCTCGTGCGGCGGCTGTGTCCTCACTGCAAACAGCCCGTCGATACGCCCGAAGCGCCGCTGCCCGAAGGGGCGAGTTCGAAAGGCGCGGCGTGGCACGAACCGGCCGGCTGCCGCGAGTGTCGCAACACCGGCTTCCGCGGTCGCGTGGGGATTTTTGAACTGTTCACGATCAGCAACGACATCCGCGAGATGATCATGGCCCACGAGAACGCGGCGCGCATCACCGAGCGGGCCCGCAAGGACAGCCTGCTCATCCGCCTCATCGAGGACGGCCTGGCCAAGGCCCGCGAAGGGACCACGACGGTGCGCGAAGTCATGCACGCCGCAGCGACGTGATGGGGCAGGCAGGGCATCAGTCGTAGGTCGGGACAAGGCTCTGCGCAGGCCCGGCGGTTGGGCGGCCGAAGTCGTTGGACTGACCTGTTCGCGCGAAGCGAGTCCAACTGCCGGGCCGCGCTCCCTTCGACATGGCTCAGGGCAAGCAGAGCAGCGGTCCCGACCTACGCGCTGCGTGGACTCCCGCACTCCGGGCACACGCCGCTGGCGTTACCGCGGAGGTCGTAGCCGCAGTTGGCGCAGTGGGTGGTGGGGGGATGGCCGTGCCGGGGAGTCGACCTCGATAGCCGAGCAGAAAGGTGGTGCGGCCCGAAAAGCGAACGACGCCGCGCGAGTGAATCGCGCGGCGTCGTGGGATTGGTCGATTGAATCGATTGGGCTTACTGCTCGATCACGTCGAGCAGTTCGACGTCGAACACGAGCGTCGCCTTACGGGGGATGATGGGCGGGCGGCCCATTTCGCCGTAGGCGAGGGTGTAGGGGATGATGAGTTTGCGCTTGCCGCCGACCTTCATGGTCTGGACGCCTTCGGTCCAGCCCTTGATGACGCCGTTGAGCGGGAAGGTGATGGGCTCGCCGCGCTCGACGCTGGAGTCGAAGACCTTGCCGTCGACGGTCCAGCCGGTGTAGTGGACTTTGACCTGCGCCGTTGGACCGCTTGGCTGGGCGCCTTCGCCGACCTTGAGGTCGTAGTACCGCAGGCCGGAGTCGGTGACGGTCCAGTCGCCCGTGACGGCGTCGCCGGGGAGGTTGCTCAGTTCGGTTTTGTCCTTCACGGAGCCGTCTGCGTTGATGGTCACGGTCCAGCCTTTCTCAGCGGTGTATGCGTCCACGGTAAACTGAACCTTGTCACCCGAGAAGTCGGCAACGGCCGAGCCGGCGACGCCGCCGGTGGCTTCCTGAGCGATTTCAATCGCCTTTGGCAGGTTGATATCGCCGCTGCTGAGCGAGCGGTGGATGCGCGAGAAGGGAACGGGGATGATCGAGTAGTCAACGGGCTCGAGAATCACCGCCGCGGAGATGGCGCCGGCGCAGAGCGCGACCGCCGCCGTGGAGATTGCCAGTTTGCGTGCTTTCATTGAGCGAACCTTTCCTTTCGTCACAGGATGCGAAACCCCTCGAAGACGCAAAGGATAGGTCGGCTGTCTGCGGCCGTCCGGGGCTCCATTTCGGCCCGCGGCGACATCTGAAAGGGTGGGTCAACATGAGCATTCTGGTTTTTGAACACGAGCAGGCGTGCGGCCCGGGCCGGCTGGGGGATGTCCTGCTCCGTTACGGACACCGGCTGAACGTGCGGCGGCTCTGGACCGGTGATGCACCCCGGTCCGACTTGGATGATGTGGACGCGATCGTCCTGCTCGGATCGTTCGCGAATACGGCGAGCCTGCTCGGCGCGACGTGGAGCAAGGGCCAGGCGACACTCGTTCGGGAGGCGCACGGCCGGCAGATGCCCGTCATCGGCATTGGCACGGGAAGCCTGCTGGTCGCGCTGGCGCTGGGCGGAGCTGTGGGGCCGCTGGCGGATGGGGCCGTTGAGATGGGCTGGCGCGAAAGCAAACTCGCGTTTGCCGGCACGGTGGACACGATACTGACGGGCCAGCCGTGGCGGAGCATGCAGTTCGTCTGGCTCAGCGAGCAGGTGACCAAACTGCCGCCCGACTCGGCAGCGCTGGCGGGTACGAAAAAGTGCCGTACGCTTGCGTGGCGCGCGGGCGTGCGCACGTACGGCTTGGGCCAACTCGTCGAAGCGGATGCGCAAGCCATCGCGCGCTGGTCGAATCTGCGCGGCCGCGAACGGCAGGCGGCTGGCCTGGGCCACGAGCAGTTGCTCGCCGAGACCGCGCGATTGATGCCCGAGTTCGGCCGGCTCAGTGATCGCCTGTGCCGATCCATCGCTGATTACCTGCTGGTCTCGCCAATGCGGCAGTACGCGTGATGCGCGGGCGGCGGCTGGCCGGCTTTGCTGCAGCGCTGCTGGTGGGCGCGGTGATCGGTGTGCTGCTCTGGCCGAGCGTGCAGCGCGAAATGATGCTGCGCGACCTCATCAAGGATGATGCGATCGCGCGGCGGGCGGCCGCGCAGTGGTGGGGCCAAGCCGCGCGACCGGGCGCCTCGACCGGAGACCCGGCGCCATCGAGATTGCAGGAGCATTCCGACTATGCCCGGCGGGCGGCGGCGGGGATCGAAGGCGATTCGCCGCAGGCAGTCTTTGTCGATGTCGCCACGCTGCTGCGCGAAGAGGGATTCTGGCGCTTTCCTGTGATTTCAGAGCAGTTGTGGGCGCGGCGGCTCCATCTCATTCTCGACTCGCAGGACCGTGCGGCGGCCGAGAGCGTCCTCGATGAACTTACTGCTGCCGAAGCGCCGCGCAATGGCAGGGAGATCGAATCGCTCTGGCAGCGTGTCGTGCAGTGGCCTCCACATGCCGCAGTGCGCCGCCGCGCGATGATGGAAGCGGCGGCGAACCTGCCGCGCGGCAGGGTCGAGGAGTTGGCGGCGGCTGCTCGCGCCGACGAAGACGCGGGTGTGCGGCGGCTGGCGTGGCTGCTGCTCGGGCATCTCCAGCCCGAATCGGGCTACGCGGGACAGTGGCGCGAAGAACAGCCGCGGGTCGCCGAGGCCATGCTGTGGGCGGCGACGGCTACGGATCGCGATGATTCGGCGACGCTTCTGACGGCGTGCGACGCTTCGCCCTGGCCGAGCACGACACTGCCGTGGCTCCTGGCTCGCTCAGACGATCCTCGCGCCCGGCAACGGCTTGAAGCGCTGGTGCTCGACGGCAACCGACCTGCGCTGCTGCACGCCGCCGAGCGGTGGGGTGACCCGACTGAGCGGCTGCCGGCGGTGCACCAGGCCTGGCTTGGAGTACTGGCGGGTGATGACACTGAGGCGCCAATGCGCCTGCGGCGCTGGGCCGCGTGGCGAGCGCAGCCGGCGGATGTGGCTGATCTGCTCGACGAACCCGTAGCCGAAGATGGCAGCGCGTGGGCTGCGGTGCTGCTGGCCGAACGGCTGCTCAGCCGCGAGCGTGCCTCCGATCTCGCGCGGCAGTGGCTCAGTGCTTTGGATCCCGAGGTGCAGCGCGCCGGCGCCTTGCTCTACGGCCTGACATCGCGCGATGCATGGCGACTGAGCGAGGAATACGAAGCAAGTTCGAATCCGGCGTTCCGCCGCGCGGCGCGATTGGGCGTCATGATGGCCAGCCTCGGCAGCGCTGCAGCCGCCGCGGATCGGGCCTACGCATGGACCGTCGCGACGACTCAGCCCGGCGAGCGCCTCGATGCCTTGATGGCGCTGCTTGCCGTGGGCGATACAGAGGCGGCCGAGGCAGTGCTCACGGCCCCGCAGGGCGAAGCGGGCGCTGCCATGATCGAGCGGGCGTGGCTGATCGAACGGTTCCTGCCGCAGTATGCGGCGATGGTCGCGCCGTTGTGCCCGTGGGATGACGACGTGGCGGCGCTGCAGTTCGATATCATGCGCACCGCCTTTGCTCTTGAGTCCGGGGCGGACAGGTTCGACACCGAGTCTCGCACCTTTCAGCCAGGCGAGTCGCGAGCAGCCCCTTAGCCGGCTCGCCCTATGGCGCCGGCAGGCGCTGCATCGCCAGGAGGATGTCGCGAGCGGGATCGTCCTGTTTGGCGCTCGTGATGGCTCGAAACAGCCCGGTGACGAGCATCTGCGTGGCGAGTTGATGGAAGTCGTAGCGGTGCTCGATGTCGTGCGGCAGTTCGACGCCCGGCTTGCCGCGTTTCGAGATGAGCAGGACGATCCCACCCGGTTCAAGCAGTCGCGCTGATTCCTTGAACAGTCCGACGGGATTGGGGTGGTGCTCGACGATGTCGTAGAGCAGCACGAGATCGGCGCTGCCGTCCTTCACGGGCAGGTGACGACGATCCTCGATGACATCGAATCGAGGCGGCTCACCGGGGTATGTTTCGTGCTCGACCTTCGTGCGGGCCAGGCGAACCATCGCGGGCCGCTCGTCAAGGCCCAGGTAAGGCACGCCGCGCGACGCGAGGTGGTGGCCGATCAACCCGCAGCCGCAGCCCACGTGTGCGACGAGTCGGCGCGGACCGGCCTGCGTGATGACATCAAGCGCCACCTTCATGCGCAGATCGATCTCCAGGCGCAGCGCAGCGTCCGTGCGATAGCGATCCCAGTCGGTCGGCAGACTCGCATCGGCGCCATCGGGTTCGTGTCGCAAGGCCGTCGATGAAAGTTGCGCCGCGAGCCACTTGGGATTCCAGAGCAGCGGGGTGCCGGCGAAGCGCTGGCGCACGTGGTCGAGGTCGGGCGCGAGGCGGCTGAAACCCCACTTCTCTTCGAAGCGATCGATGGACTTCTGAAGTCCTCCGCTCGAGTCGGCCGCGGTCTGCCGGTTGCCGCGCTCCGAGTGGGCATGGATGTACTCGATATCGGCCACGGCCCAGCAGCGCCAGCCTGCGAGACGGGCTCGAAGGCCGAAGTCAACCGTCTGCCCGCGCAGAAACGATTCGTCGTAGCCGCCGAGTTCGTCGTAGACGCTCTTGCGGCAGCAGTAGAAACAGCCCATGGCGTCATCGACCTCCATCGCGCCGCTGACGGCATCGCGCGGCAGGCCGTGCGCGTTGTGGTGGTAGCCCTTGGGATGCAGGAGCCAGTCGCCGAACTCGTGTATCTGGCCGAGCACGTTGAGCTGCTTGGGTCCGATGATGCCGAGACTCGGCGGGCCGGCATCGAAGATGGCGCACAGGCGGCTGACCCAGTTGGGTGTGAGGCAGATGATGTCGCCGTCGAGACGGGCCAGGATGTCGCCGCGCGCCGCGCGGCTGAGTTTGTTGGCAGTGACGGCGAGCACGCCGCAGTGCGGCGCTTCCATGAGCGTCAGAAAGGGGCGGCCGTCGGGCCACGTTCGATTCGCCTCCCAATCGCGCAAAGTGTCGATGCTGTCGTCGGTCGAGCCGTCGTCGAAGGCGAGGATCTCAAAGGGTGTCGGGTCCTGGCGCAATGTCTCGTCGAGGGATTCAAGGAGATCGCGGATGAAGTCGCGCTGCCCGGTGCGCGATGAGGCGCGGCCGTTGTTGAAGTTGGGGATGAGAATGGAAACGCGGGGCGTGAGGGACATCTCGACGATTATTGTCTCAGGTTAGGGCTCGCTCGACTGGCACCGGCTTCAGGCGGCGCGCTGCAGTGGAGAGCGCATGCAGACCGATGGCGTGGAGGACGATGCACAGGACACCAAGGGCGATGGCACCGGCTTGCACCAGGTCGGCCGCGTGCGCCGTGCGCCCGTTCGCGGCCATCGGTGGTACGATGGCGACGAGCGCCACCAACGCGACTCCGAACGGCGCATAGAGCATGGTCACCCAACGGGAACTGCGCTCCGCGGCGCGGCTGAGAAAAGCCGCGGCTGCGGCTCGGAACCCCTCCCAGACGACTGCCGAGGCGACAGTGTGCACGGCGGTCGACACGGCGAGCACCACGAAGGCAAGGTCGGGTGATGCGACCGCGCAGATGGCTGACGCACCATAGAGCATCAGTGCCGTGCCGACGAGCGCCACGGGCGCGAACCGCCAGCGCGAGGCCGACGGAATATGCCGCGGCGCCAGTTCTGTTGCGGCGGCGACCTGCAACAGGATGAACATCCCTACGCCCAGCGGGAATAAGGGAAACAGCAGCGTTGATGCGATGATCGTGCAGTGTCCGACTTCAAGCGCCAGCACGCCCGATCGCATGCGAAGCAGCGTCGCGCGATCGCTCTCTCGCAGGGCCAGGGTCTGCGCGATCGGCGCGCCACATTCGGGGCAGCGGCCGTCGGCTGAGAGGCCGAACAGGTCGTAAGCGCATTCGCTGCAGAGCACGTGATCGAGAAGCCCTGCTTGTGGCGCGGGATCGCTTTCGGCGACAACGGCGTCAGGCGTCATGGGCGGTCCGAGCTGGCCGGGATTGAATGAGCCTGCGGAGCGAAATCCCCGCGAGGTGCAGCGTGATGATCGACGCAAAGAACCACACGACGAGCGCCAGCAGCCAGAGCAGGCGCAGGCCCGCCGAGACGCCGCTGATCAGTGATGATGGCAACACCTCCCACAGGACCGGCGGCAGCACCGCGAGCACTCCCACGACGATTGTCAGCGCCGCCAGATTGCGGGCGATCACGGCCGAAGCGGGCGCGATGCCTTGCGCGAACACCTGCTGAATGCGCCACCACAGCGTAGTGAGCGCGGCCGCGTGGACCGCTGCGCCGATCGAGGCGACGAACCAGCCGACGTATGGGTCCATCATCCAGCGCGATGACCCGAGCAGGTACGCGCCGCAGGCGCCTAGCAGCAGGATCAGCGGCCAGCGGCCCAGCGGCGTGTCATCGGGTCGATTCGGGTTCGGCGTCAGCAGAGTCAGCGCGGCGCCGAGGTGCATGACAGCCAGCGCCAGAAACTCCATCGACTCAACATAGCGAGTTGCGGCGAAGAAAGCGAGCATGTACATGCTCGCCAGCATCCAGCGCAGACCGGTGCGCATCGCGGCGAGCCACGCCGGGTCCAGCTGAGAAGCGCGGATGGTGGCGCCGACCTCCCAGCCACACTCCGGGCAGTTGCCGCCGGCATCGAGTCCATGCAGGTCATAGCGGCAGCCGACGCATATCAGATGCGCGGTTACGGCGGCGCCGGTCGCAGCCGGGCCTGGCACGGCGGGCGGCGCGATCGGTGGTGGCTGAGCATTCATGAGGCTCTTCCTTGAGGATCGCCTGAGCCTAGACGGCAGGAATCGGCACGCTTTCGAAGATTTCGAGGCCGAACGCGCTGAGGCCGTGCAGTTTCAACTGGTGATTCGTGAGCACGCGCAGCTTTGTGAGTCCGAGATCGCGCAGGATCTGGCCTCCCACTCCAAAATCGCGCCGATCCATCGGCATGGCCCTGCCTCCCACGCCGTGCGGATCGGTGAGATTCGGCCGCGAATCGATCTTCGCATGAGCAGATGACGAAAGCGTCTGCAGGCGACCCAGCAAGCCCTCGCCGACGTCGGAAGGACGCAGATAGACAAGTGCGCCGCGCCCCTCCTTCTGGATTGCTTCAAGCGAAGCAGCGAGCACGCGATTGGTCGGCTGGCTGCGGTCGCCGAAGATGTCGCCCAGCAGATTGCGACGATGCATGCGCACGAGAACCGGCTCGGTGCGTTCAACGACGCGGCCCGACGCATCAACCTCGCCCACGCCCCCGACTGTCAGCGCGATGTGTGGCAGCGGATCGACGACGCTCTGGTAGGCGAACAGGCGAAACTGGCCGTGGTCGGTGTCGATGAGCGAGCCTTCGGCGGGCTCGAGCCGGTGCACGAGCCGCTCGCGCTCGAGCCGGTAGTGAATGATCTCCTCGACCGAGCAGATCTTCAGGCCGTGCTGCTTCGCAAAGACTTCGAGGTCCGGCATGCGCGCCATCTCGCCGTCGTCGCGGCTGATCTCGCTGATGACCGCGGCCGGCCTCAGACCGGCAAGACGGACGAGATCGACCGAGCCTTCGGTCTGGCCGGTCCGCACCAGCACGCCGCCATCGCGGGCTCGCAGCGGCACCATGTGGCCCGGCCGCACAAGATCGCCCGGCCCGCTCGCCGGATCGACGGCGACGCGCACGGTGCGGGCGCGGTCGGAGGCGGAAATCCCAGTCCCGACGCCATGCTTCGGATGGCCGTCAATCGACACGGTCATGGCGGTGTGGCGCAGCGACGTGTTGATAGCCGTCTGCGGATGCAGTTCGAGGCGGTCGCAATCTTCGCCAGTGAGCGCCAGGCAGAGATAGCCGGGAGTGTGGCGCGTCATGAAGTGGATGATCTCAGGCGAGATGCGCTCGGCGGCGCAGACGAGATCGCCCTCGTTCTCGCGGTCTTCGTCGTCGACGAGGATAATCATCCGCCCCTGGCGGAGGTCTTCGAGAATCTCGGGAATGGGGGAGAGCATGCGGCCAATCGTATGCCCGCGCGGAGGGCGCGAGGATCAACCGGCCGCCAGCCGCGCCTGCCACTGCTCAAGCAGGGCCAGTTCGGCGGCGTTTTCTTCCATCAACTCGGCGACAACAGGCGCCGACTCCGCGCCGCCGGGCAGATGGCGCAACGTCTTGAGCACCACCTGGCCCCGTGCGATCATGTCCCGCTTGGTCGCGATGAAGCGGGGCAGCAGGTTCGCCCAGCTTGTGTAGTTTGCGTCGCTGCTGCTCTTGGAGTAGGCGCCGGTGATGGTGACGCCGCCGAGCGATTCGATGAGTTTCGCCAGCCGGTCGGAGTGCCGGAAACTCGTCCGCATCATGCCGCGGCAGAGCGTGCGCAGTTTGATCGTGTTTGCGTCGGTGTACGGCTCCCACGAATCAAGGTAGCGAAAGAAACTGCGCGACTCGGCGATGTAAAGTTCGTTAAGCAAAGCGATAATCGCGGAAAAGTCAGGCGCGTCCTCGTCGGGCACGACCAGAAAGGCGTCGTCGAAATGGATGTCTTCCGCGGCGTTCACTGGCCGGCCTCCGAATCGGTGCGAGCCGCGATCGCCGCCGGCGTGCTCTCACCCGCCGGGGCCGCCGCCGTCTCGGGTGCGGCCGTTTCGGGTGCGGTGGCGAAGACGAGATTCGCATTGCGCTTCGCCCACGCGGTGGAAGGATCGGGCGCGAGCCCGGTGATGAAGACGCCAAATAGAGACAGGGCGATGATGCCGTACATCGCCGGCGCCACGGACAGCGCCCGCGAACTGGCCGGCTGCTTCCACACCATGATGATGATCGGCTTGAGGTAGAAGTAGAGGCTGAAGACGGTGTTGATGATCAGCGCGACCACCAGCCACCACATGCCTTCGTGCCACATCTGGAAGCCGAACCGCACTTTGCCCCAGAAGCCGCCGGTCAGCGGCATGCCGAACAGGCTCAGCAGGAAGCAGCCCATCGCCACGGCGAGAAACGCGTTGCGCTGACCCAGCCCGGCGTATTCATCGAGCGATTCGCTGCCGCTTTCCCTGGCAATGACCGAAGCCACGGCGAACGCGCCGAGATTCATGCACGCGTAGACAATGAGGTAGAACAGCAGGGCATACGCGACTTCGGTCGGCTGCATGTTGTCCATCGAGGCGGTCAGCAGCCCCGCCAGCATGATCATGTACCCGGCGTGCGCGATCGACGAATACGCGAGCAGCCGCTTGATGTTCGTCTGGTAGTAGGCGGCAAGGTTGCCCCAGGTCGCGGTGATCACGCCGACGAGCCCGACAAACGTGCCGATGCCGATCAGGATCTGCCTGGCATGCTCGCCGCTCGAGAAGTGGCCCAGCGTCATCATGATGCGCACGAGCAGGGCGATGGCGCCGGCCTTGGATGCCACGCTGAGGAACGTGGTGATCTCGATCGATGCGCCTTCAAAGACGTCGGGACACCAGAAGTGGATCGGCACGGCCGACAGTTTGAAGCCGATGCCGATCAGCAGGCCGAATACACCCAGAAGCAGGCCGACGCTCATGCCGTCCTCGGCGACGCGCTGGGCGATGGGCACGAGATCGAGCGTGCCGTAGTAGCCGTAAAGCATCGACAGGCCGTAGAGCATCAGCGCCGACGAGGCCGCTCCGATGAGAACGTACTTGAGGCTCGCCTCGCTGCTGCGGCGGGTCTGTTTATTGAAGCCGGCCAGGGCGTAACTCGGAAACGACGCCGCCTCGATGGCCAGAAAGACCATGAGGAAGTTACTCGCCGAGGCCATGAGGCTCATGCCCAGCGCGCCGCTGAGAACCAGCGAGACGTAGTCGGGGCCGTCGGTGAGTCGCACCTGATTCCGCGTGACATTGGACCAGAGAATGATGACCAGCAGCGTGAAGATGTAGATGATGATCTTCACGCTCAGCGCGAACTGATCGACGACCACCATGCCGCCCAGCACCGCGTGCTCGGCCAGCGCCAGGCCGCCGAACCCGCGAAGCAGCGCGATGCTGGAGAAGATGGCGGCAAGCAGCGCCACGATCGCCAGCGCCGTGAGCGGGCTGTGCGAAGCGCGGAACATCGCCCGCAGCGGAGGCAGGACCGGTGCGACCAGGGCCACGCACACTGCCACGAGCAGGCACAGCTCGGGCAGCAGCATCAGCGTCTCTGACCAGGACATTCCAACCAGCATGGTGGACTAGCACTCCAGGCGACCCGTCGGCCGCCAATGAATTCAGAAGCCAAGCGCCGCCGAAGCGGTGCTCGTCAGGCTTACAAAGGGCGCGTAAATAGCGTTGAAGGTGTTGCTGATCATGTCGAGCACCAGCGCGGGCCACACGCCCAGCAGGATGGCGAACAGCGCCAGCACCGCCATGACGAAGTACTCGCGCGAGTTGACCATGTCGCGGCCGGACCAGGTGTACTCAGGCCTGGCCGGGCCGAGGTAGACGCGCTGGAACATCCACAGGATGTAGCCGGCGGTCAGAATCACGCCCGATGCTGCGAAGATGCCCAGGGTGATCACCGTGGCGCTGGATCCCGAGCCGGCAAACGGCACCCAGTCCGGAGCGCTTTCGATCCAGCCGATCGCCCCGAAGGTGCCCATCAGGCTGAGCACCTCGCCGGGGAAGCCGCACAGCAGCGGCAGGCCCAGGCCGGCAAAGAATCCAACTGCGGCCAGGCCGGTGTAGGACGGCAGCGTGTTCCACAATCCGCCGAAACGGTTGAGGTCGCGATGGTGGGCCCGCTCGTACACGACGCCGACGAGGAAGAACATCATCGCCGAGGAGATGCCGTGTCCGATCATCTGGAAGTAGGCGCCGTTGCGGCCGGCTTCAGTGAGCACCGCCAGTCCGAGGATGACGTAGCCCATGTGGCTTACGGATGAATACGCGACGAGCTTCTTCCAGTCGGTCTGGGCCATGGCGCAGAAGGCGCCGTACACGATCGACACCACGCCGACCATGGCCACGCCGAACCATGCCCACATGGCCGCATCGGGAAAGATCGGGTAACTGATGCGCATGAGGGCGTAGCCGCCCATCTTGAGCAGCACGCCGGCCAGGATCATCGATATCGGCGTGGGGGCTTCGACGTGCGCGTCGGGCAGCCAGGTGTGGAACGGCACGGCCGGCACCTTGATGGCGAAACTGATGAACAGCAGGACGAAGAACCACTTCGCGTACGTCCAGTACTCCCCGCCATGAGCGAACGCCTGCTGCACGCCGCCGTCGGCCGCCAGAGCGATCATGTTGAACGAGGCTTTCCCGCCGGCCGCGGCGGCGCCGGTGGCGACGTCGGGGACGAGGAAATAGAAGCCGAGCATGACCATGAGCAGGCAGATGGAGCCGACGAGGGTGTAGATAAAGAACTTGATCGCCGCGTATTCCTTGCGCGGCCCGCCCCAGATGCCAATGAGGAAGTACATGGGCAGCAGGCTGACTTCGAAGAACACGTAGAAGAGGAAGAAGTCGAGCGCGAGAAACACGCCGTACATACCGAACATGAGCACGAGATACAGCGCCATGAACGCCTTGGTGTGCTTCTCGACGTTCCACGCGGCGGCGATGATGAGGACATTGAGGATGCTTGTGAGCAGCAGCAGGGGCATGCTCAGGCCGTCCACGCCGACGAGGTAGTGGATGTTGACGCTCTCGATCCAGACCTTGTCGGTGATGAACCGGACGACCGTGTCGCCGCCGCTTGGCAGATAGCCATGCCCTTCGGCCTGTCCGTAGAACGCCCAGGCGAGGGCGATGTTGATGAGCAGCACGACGACGGCGGTGACCATCGCGATCATCTTGCTCAGCGCGGGGTTGTTCTTCGGCAGCAGGCAGCCCACGGCGCCGAGGAGCGGCAGGAAGATCATCAGGTTGAGTAGCGTTTCGTTCATGGCAATCTCCGGCCCGCATGGGCCGCGTCAGATCCTTTCCATCGCGTCAATGCTGCGGCAGGCCGAACCACACCCATCCCAGCGCGAAGGGCGTCGCAATCGCCAGGGCGGTGAAGACGCCGACGAAGAGTATGAGCACGTACATGCGGATGTTGCCCGCCTGGGTCCGGTGGAGAATCGAGCCGAGGCGCACCGCCGCGCGTCCGCTGCCGCGCACCGTGCCGTCCACGTAGCGGTAATCGAAGCCGCCGATGAGGAAGCCCAGCTCCCTGCCCACCCATGCGGCGCCGTTGACGATGCCATCCACGACGAGTTTGTCAAACGCCCCCATCAGGCCGGCCAGCGCCTTGAACATGTTGACGACGATGATGTCGTATAGGCCGTCAAAGCCCATCTTGTTGTACAGCCACCAATGGATCTGCGCGATGCCTGGAATCGCGGCGATCCGCGAACTGATGGTGAAGCCGTTGATGTAGATCACGAAACCCAGCGCGATCGAGAGCATCCAGCCAAAGCCGTGCAGCAGCGCGCCGTGCACAAAGTGGTAGCCGTGCTCCATTTCGCGTTCTTCAAACGGCTGCGCCATAGCGGGCGCCGTGTCATGCAGGTTGGCGCCGACTTTGAAGAAACCCCAGCCGATGAAGATGGCGAACGCGGCCAGAACGACCTGCGGCGCCCACATCGTCCAATTCACTTCGTGTGCGTGGTCGTAGAGGTGCTTGTCGCGCGGCTTGCCGAGAAAGGTGAGCACGAACGCGCGCGTCATGTAAAACGCGGTGACGTAGGCGATGATCGTCGGGCCCCAGTAGAAGACGGCGCCCCAGTTCATTCCCGCGGCGGCGAGGGCGTCGCCGTAGTTCACTGTGGCGGCGATGATGCCGTCCTTCGAGTAATAGCCCGACAGCCCAAACGGAGTGTAAGGGATCGAAGCGCCGGCGATGGCCAGCGTGCAGATCGCAAAGCATGCCGCGGTGATGGGCATCTTCTTCATCAGCCCACCGTAACTGGTCATCTCCTGCTCATGGTGCGCGGCGTGGATCACCGAACCCGAACACTGGAACAGGCAGCACTTGAAGAACGCGTGCGTCACGAGGTGAAACATCGCAAACGTATACGACCCGGCGCCCAGAGCCAGCACCATGTAGCCAAGTTGCGAAAGCGTCGAATACGCCAGCACCCGCTTGATGTCGGTCTGCACGCAGGCGATCAGCGCCGCCATCACCAGAGTAATCAGGCCAATCGTCGCGACGAACAGATGCGCCGCGGGCGTGAGCAGGGGGAAGATCCGGGCGGTGAGGTAGACACCGGCCGCGACCATCGTGGCGCTGTGGACGATCGATGAGACCGGCGTCGGGCCTTCCATGGCGTCCGGCAGCCACGTCTGCAGCGGGAACTGGGCGCTCTTACCCATCGCGCCCATGAACAGGCCGATGCCGGCGATGGTGAGCCACCATTCGTTGGCTCCCGCGTGCAGAGCATCGATGGCGCCGCCGGGATAGTTGAGCAGCAGCGACCCGAACACGCCGCCACCTTCGCGATCGGCGGCGCGCAGGACCAGATCGCCGCCGAACTTGACGAACAGGATTCCCATGCCCACGAGGAATCCCATGTCGCCGATGCGGTTCATCACGAAGGCCTTCTTGCAGGCCAGTTGCGGGCCGCGCTTCTCGTACCAGAAGCCGATGAGCAGATAGCTTGAGATGCCCACGAGTTCCCAGAAGATGAACAGTTGCAGCAGGCTGTTGCCCAGTACGATGCCGAGCATCGAGAACGTGAACAGCTGCATGTAGGCCATGAAGCGGTTCTTGCGCGAATCACCCTCCATGTATCCGATCGAGTAGATGTGCACGAGCGTGGAGATCAGTGTGACCATGGCAAAGAGCAGCACGGTCATCTTGTCCACATACGGCCCGATCTGCAGATACCGCGGGCTGCCGTCGGCGTGCGAGCCGATCTGCAGCCAGTTCCACGCATGCACCTCGACCGCGCCGTCGCCACTCATGAACGTGACGTAGGCGACCGTCGACGCCGCCAGAGAGGCGCCGACCATGCCGACCGTGAACCACGGCCAGAACCTGGGCGAGCCGATGCGCGAGGACAGCAGCACCACGATCGCAAAGCCGATCAGCGGAAGCGCCGTTGCCAGTACCAGAAGATTCGCAGGAGTCATGCGGTCCGGATCCGATCGCGATGCATGGGATCACCCTCGACGTCGGCGGAGGCTCAGCCGCTGAGCATGCGGGCACGCTCGATGTCGATGGTCGAGAAGTGGTTGTAGAAGTTGAGGAAGATCGCCAGCGCAATAGCCGCCTCAGCCGCCGCGAGCACGATGATAAACATCGCAAACATCAGCCCGTCCACCGCCGGGGCTCCGCCCTGCGCCACCGCTTCGCCCGCCCAACTGAAGCGGTTGAAGGCGACGAGGTTGACATTGGCCGCGTTGAGGATGAGTTCGACGCCCATGAGGATGCCGATGGCGTTGCGCTTGGTGAGGATGGTCGCGACGCCGCAGCCAAAGAGGATCGCCGAAAGCGTGAGGAAATGGCCCAGGCCGATCATGGCGTCTCCTCGCCCTTGGCCAGATCCGAATGCCGTCCCTTGGCGATGTAGGCCGCGCCGATCATCACAACCAGCAGCAGCACACCGGCCAGTTCAAACGGCAGCGCGTATTTGCTGAGCAGGTTCTGACCGAGTTCAGCCACGCCGTAGTGCTCGACGCTCGCGCCCGGCGTGCTGGGTTGAAAGCCGCCGGCCAGCTCGACCACGCCAAGAAAGATCATGAGCAGCGCCAGCAGGCCGCCGATGCCCCAGCCGGCGATCCTCTGGCCCAGAGGCACCGTCAGGCGGATGAAGGGGTTCTTGCTGGTGAGCATGACGCCGAAGATGATGAGAATCAGCGTCCCGCCGACGTAGACGATCAATTGGATGGCGGCCAGGAACTCGGCGGCGAGGAAGAAGTACAGCATGGCCACGCTGCCCAGCGTGAAGAGCAGAAACACCGCCATGCGGACGATCTGCTGGGACAGGACCACGCCAAGAGCCCCGAGCACCGCCACCCCGGCAAAGAGGTAAAACAGCCACGGCGCGACCGGATCAAGCGTCGGAGGTTGCTGTGCCAGGAGCACCCGGACCACCCTTGTGAAAAAGGACACAATATGAGGGGGTCAAGATAGCGGTGATGCACCATCCGGTCAACTTGGCGGATGCTCCGGAATCGCCCTCAACTACTCGCTGAGCCCCTTTTCACGCGCTGCACGGCAGCCGGCGGTCCGGCCGCGGCACGCTTCGGTCGAAGGGGCGCCCATCGCGCTGACCATTCGGTGCACGCCCCGGTTTCCTGCCGAGGCGGCCGGCCATCGGGCCGGTCGTGCCGGGGTACGTTTGTTTGGATTACGATAGGATACTGGAGTTGGCGGCCCCGAAATTGCACTGACCCGAGAGCGTCCAAGTTGGGTGATTTTGTAAGTCCTTGTGTTGTAAGATGTTGCGCGATTTCGCTCAACATCTGATTTCTCAATTGACTTGGGCTTCATGTCGCGGCTATGGTCAGTCCGACTGTCTATCCTTGGACATCGCGGTTTGTCACCGCGGTCTTCTTGCCGCCGTGCGGGTGTCGGAGCTTCGCACGGCGGTTTTTTGTTTTTCATATCGCGGCTTCTGCGCTGCTGCACGTGTCATGCCGTCACGGGTGCGCCGGTTGCACAGGGCGCATCGGTGGCGCCGCGCTCGACAATGCCGCGCACGCGCGGCCACACGAGCAGCGCTTCGACGATCATCCAGATCTCGATGATGATCGAAGCGATGCCGATGAGCGCCAGCGGCCACTTCGTCGCGCCGATCTCGGGCGTGAGCCAGCGCGGCGAGTCGGCGCTGCCGATGAACACCTGCCAGGTCATCGCCCACATCGGCATGATGAGCATGAACACCATCGGCACGATGAGGAACCACAGCGGCTTGCGCCGCCGCCAGAGGTACATCGTGATGACGATGAACGACAAGCCGGCGAGGAGCTGATTCGTCGCGCCGAACAGCGGCCAGAGGAGCAGGCCGCCAATTCCGCCGTTGGTGGTCATCCATGTCCAGGCGCCGCCCGGCCCGTCGGTGAACAAGGTTGACCAGAAGCCCGGCGTGATCTGCGTTGTGGGCAGGGCCGCGAGCACGGTGGCGATGACGATGGCGAAGATCGTCGCGCCGTGCTTGTTGGTGAGCCAGTGAATGGGGTTGAGGATGTTGAATGCGCTGCCGGGCATCGAGCGTCCGGCGTGCTCGATCTGTTCGGGAGTGATCATCTCGCCGCACTCGGGGCATTGGATATCGCTGGTCGGCGGCTTGTTGCGTTCCGCCTGAGCAGAGCGAAGCAACGCAGCGTCTTCGGCCCCGGCGGGGCCGGCGAGCGTAGCCACGGGTGGAGCGATGCTGCTCTGGGCATCGCGGAACCCGTGGGAAGTGTGCGCGCGATCATCATCGCCCCGGAGGGGCGAAGGAGTCGTGTGTCCTTCTCGCGCGCCGGGTGTTTCTGTCGACCCTTCGGGGCTTGGGAGTTTCTGCGCATCCTGTCCACGGGTTCCGCTCATCCCTTCGGGATTCACTCCACCCGTGGCTACATTCTCGCGCCCCTCCGGGGCGAAGGCCGCGTCGCTTTGCGACTGCAGTGATGTCGCGTGTTGCCAGAGTGTGTAGCCGCACTTGGGACAGTCGCTTGCGGGGCGAGATGGCAGGAACGTCGCGGCGAGTTCCTGCACCACGTAGCGCTGCAGGCGGCAGGCGGTGTCAAGTGTCGTGCCGGCGAATGAGGCGACGAGCACGCCCATCAGCGCGACGGCCACGCCGAGCGGCAGGCCGATGGCGCGGAGCAGATTGGCCGAGCCGTCTACGAACGCGGCGACGGTCCGCGCGAGGCCGCCTGCGGCGGACCAGGATTGATAGCGCGTGTTGAATGCGGCCCGGCCTACCACCGCCGCCTGAATCTCTGATTCGAGTTCCACGTCACCGCGCACTACAACACCATCTGTCCCAAAGACGATCGCCGTTGGCGGAGAATCTGGACCAAGCGGCCGATAGAGACCGGTCTCAGGTCCCATGTCCTCCTTGGGAGCTTGCGTGTGCCAACCCCAGTTGATCCCTCCTTGCAGCCCTAGTCGTGCAAGACGGAGACCAAGAGGCGTCGAGCCAGCGCGCGAGTCCCCTGGAACTGCGATCTCGAGCGTTTTTTGTACGCCGGTTGGATCGACGAAGTCGCGAATCGTAGATACAAATGCCTGGTAATAATTCGGACCTGATGAGGTTCGCAACGTCGATCCCAAACCTAATCCGGCGACGCAAGCGATAATGACCAGCGTCGCAAGAAACCCCTCCGTCAACATCGACCCGTAGCCGACAAAACGTGCATCGGGTTCGCTTTCGATCTGTTTGCTGCTCGTGCCGCTGCTCACCAGGCAGTGGAAGCCGCTGACCGCGCCGCAGGCAATCGTGATGAACAGAAAAGGAAAAATCGGCAGGGCCCCGATCGGATTCGGATTCCACATCGGCGCCACGACCTCAAGCGGCTGGCGGGCTGCCCCTTCCACCGGCGGAGCGCCGCCGATGAACGCCGCCACGACCAGGCCAAGCACGATCAGCCCCATCGCCGAGAGCAGTTGCAGGCTGTTGATGTAGTCGCGCGGCTGGAGGAGCAGCCACACCGGCAGCACCGACGCCACATATGAGTAAATCAGCAGCACGATGACCCACGTCATGTTCGACCACGACGCCATCCACGCATTGGCCGCGTGCAGGCCGTGCATGACGTGGGCCAGCACCGGCAGGTCGGTCGAGAAGTTCTCATCGCCGATCACGACGGTGAGGTACATGATCACCAGGGCGATGATCGACGGCAGCAGCAGGCTCGCGCCCTTGCGATGCAGCCAGACGCCGATGGCCACCGCGATGGGGATCTGCACCGTGCACGGAAAGATCGACGCCGGGTACTGGCGAAAGACCGTGGCGATGACCAGGCCGAAGATCGCCAGCACGATCGTCAGGCCCATGAAGAGAATCAGCAGGAAGAGCACGCGCACGCGCCGATTGAGCACTCGGCCGGCGACGTCGCCGATCGTCTGCCCGTTGTGGCGCAGGGACACGACCAGTGCGCCCAGGTCATGCACCGCCCCGATGAACACCGAGCCGAGCACGACCCAGATCAGCGCCGGCAGCCAGCCCCACATCACCGCGATCGCCGGCCCGACGATCGGCCCGGTGCCGGCGATTGACGTGAAGTGATGCCCGAAGATGACGGCCTTTTTGGTCGGTACGTAGTCGCTGTCATCGCGCAGGCGGTGCGAGGGGCACACGGCCTTTGTGCTCAGAGCGAAGATGCGCCGGCCCAGCCAGCGCCCGTAGGTGTGGTAGGCGATGATGAAGCCAAGCCCGGCCGCGACGGCGATGAGCAGCGTTGTCATCGCTCAAAGCATAAGCGATCCGCCTCTGGCGAGTCAGCAGCACAAAAAAAGACCACGCCCGGCCATTGTGGCGAAGCCAGGCGTGGAAGAGGAGAGCCAGGGTCGAAGCGCGCCGAGCGCGCGGCGTTACTCAAACTGGTGCCAGTCGGCGTTGCTGATCATGCACGAGGCTGGTTGCGCCGCCTGCAGGCCGATGCTGCGGCCCGAGGCGCCGGCCGGCACGAACCGCGCAAACGTGCCGTCTCCGTTGCCGTCGGTCACGATCGAGCCGGCAATGATCGGCGCGGCCATCTGAACCGTTACGCCGGGGCAACCCGGCACTTCATGCGAGCCGTTGGCCATGCTGTAGACAAAGTAGGTTCGCGTATCAGGCGTCGCGCCGGTGATCGTCCACTGATTCACCTGGCCGGCGATGCCGGGCACGGGGCCTGCCAGCACGGCGTCGATCGGGGTCGCGGCCGTGGCAAGCCAGCCCAGCACGCCGCGCGTCATGTCAGCCGCAAAGTCGTAGTCGATATAGTCGGGCGTATCGACGCTGTCCGTCGAGCGGTGGTAGTGGGGATTGGAGCCCCACTCGTCCTCGATGAGCAGGGCTGCTTCGAAACCTTCCCACTCGAACGGGGCGTGGTCGCTGCGATCCATGGAGCCGTGGTAGATCGGCTCGATTCCAGTCCACTGCGTGAGCGCGTCTCCGAGCGCCTGTTTGCACGGATCGGACGATGTCCTGCCGTAAATCGAGGCGCGGTTCGCTCCGCCCGGATTGAAAGCGATCATGTCGGTGGAGATCATCCCGCGAATGTCATCGCCAGAGTGGGACTGCGCGTACGCCTTGGAGCCGTAGAGGCCCTGCTCCTCGCGATCAAACGCGATGAGGACGATGGTGGCTTCGAAGCGGTGCGATGCGATTACCCGGGCGAGTTCCATCACGCACGCGGTGCCGCTGCCGTTGTCATCGGCTCCGGGCGTGTTGGCCGAGTCGAAGTGCGCGCCGACGATGTAGATCTGCTCGGGGCGGGTGTATCCCTCGTGCACGCCCACGACGTTGTAGTACGTGTTGCCGTACTCAAACGGCTCGAGCGACGTCGTAAGGCCGAGCGACTGGAAGTGGTCGAAGATGTTCTGGCGGGCCAGATCGTGCTCCGCGCCGTAGCCGCGGTTCTGGCCCAGGTGCGTGTAGAGGAGGTCGTCGAGGTAGTGGCGGTAGGTGGTTGCACTGACCTGGGCGACGAGTTCATCGACGGGCCCGGCGAGCGCGGCCGTCGCGGCGAGCCAGGCTGTCGAGCAGGCGAGCAGAGCAAGGGTGAGGTGTCGGTACGCGCGCATGTGGCCTCCTTCGAAGGTTTGTGCCGATCGCAGCCTCAAATACATGACTAATATATCCGATTTTCCGCCGATATGCCGAGATTTGGTGCGGGGCCGTTTCCCTGTTTTCGTTCCGGCCTGCCGGCGGGCGGCGAAATCGCCACTCGCGCCTGCTTCACCTACCCTTGGCTCTCATGATCATCACTGCCCACTGGCTCAACGAGTATCTGGATCGCCCG
Organism: Phycisphaerales bacterium; assembly: GCA_020852515.1. NCBI lineage: Bacteria > Pseudomonadati > Planctomycetota > Phycisphaerae > Phycisphaerales > Phycisphaerales bacterium. Next base: position 112,058 of record JADZAS010000023.1, on the reverse strand, counting down.
CTTGACATCGATGCTCTGGTCGATGCCCTGTCCGGGGCAGGCTTCGGCTGCGAGTCGCGCGAAGACCTGCCGGGCGGCGACACGCGTCTGGACATCGAGATCACGTCCAACCGCGGAGATTGCGTCAGCATGGTCGGCCTGGCGCGTGAGGCCGCGGCGGTGACGGGCCGGCAACTCCGCGTTCCGCAGACATCGCGTCCGGAGCCGGTGGCCGCGTCGGGCGTGCCCGTCGAGAATCTCGAGCATGACCTCTGCCCGTACTACAGCGCCCGCGTCATTCGCGGCGTCAGAGTCGGCCCGAGTCCGGACTGGCTCAGGCAGCGTATCGAGTCCATCGGCCAGCGCAGCGTCAACAACGTCGTTGACATCACCAACTTCGTCCTCTTTGAACTTGGCCAGCCGCTGCACGCATTTGATCTGGCGAAACTGAGCGGCCCGAAGATCGTGATCCGCCGCGCCCGCAAGGGTGAAAACCTAACCGCCATCGATGGCTCGAAACTGACGCTCGACGAGTCCATGCTCGCCATCGCCGACGCGCAGCGGCCAGTGGCGCTGGCCGGCGTTATGGGAGGACTCGACACGGAGGTCAGCAGCGCGACGACTGACATCATCCTCGAGGCCGCGTCATTCAGCGGCGCCAGCGTGCGCGCCACGAGCCGGCGGCTCAAACTCATGTCGCCGTCGAGTTATCGCTTCGAGCGCGGCGTTCATCCGGCCACGGTGGCCGCGGCCGCGGACCGCGCTGCGGCGATGATCGCCGAGCTGTGCGGCGGCCAATGGGATGGCAACGCCATCGTGGCGGCCGCATCGCTGCCCGAACCACCCGTGGTCGCGATGCGATGCGATCGCTGCCGGCAGATCGCCGGGATCGAAATTGGCAACGAAGCGATGGTCGGCATTCTTGCGAGGCTCGGCCTGAACCCCGCACTGGACGGCGACGGGTCGCAAATCAGGTGCACGATCGCGCCGCATCGACTCGATCTGACTCGCGAGATCGATCTGATCGAGGAAGTCGTGCGCATTCACGGCCTCGACCAGATCGAGCCGCGCGATCGAATCGAGATCGACGTCGTCGGACTTCAGGAGTCGGTGCAGCGGCGCCGCACGGTCGAGCAGGCGCTTACGGCCAGTGGCTTCTTTGAAGTCGTGACCTTTTCATTCCTGCCGATGAAGGACGCCGAAGCGTTCCTGCATCCCGGATTTGAATTGCTCACACTGCAGGACGACCGCCGCAAGGCCGAGCCGGCGCTTCAGGCCAGCGTGCTGCCGGGTCTGCTGCGCTGCCGCAAGCGCAATCAGGATCTCGGTCAGAAGGAAATGCGCCTTTTTGAGAAGGCGGCGTGCTTTGCGACCATCAATGGCGAGAAGGCCGAGCAGGTCATGCTCGGGTTGTGCCTCGACGCACCCGATCGGCAGCAGGGGCTGCGCGCCATGCGCAGCGCGCTAGACGCCGTCGCGACGGCCTTGCTCGGACCTGCCGGATCGGTGCGAGTGGATGCGCAAGACATCGCGTGGTTCGAGCCGGGCGCAGGGGCGACCGTCAGCATCGGCGACGCGAGGCTGGGCATCATGGGACTTCTGAGCCGCCGGCAGCAGGCGAACTTCGACATCGAGACGCCGCTGGTCGTCGCCGAACTCAACTTTGAAGCCCTGCTCGCTCTTGAGCGTCGGGAGCCGGCCCTGGACACCCTTTCGGCCTACCCCTCGATCCAGCGGGATCTGTCGCTCGTGGTCGATGACTCCATTCCCTGGATGCAGATTGAGAGTGGGATCGAAACGCTCGACCTGGCCAATCTCGAGTCCATCCGTTTCGTGGGTGTTTATCGGGGCAAGCCAGTCGAAAAGGGCCGCAAGAGCGTCACGGTGCGTCTGACGTTTCGCGATCCACTGCGGACCCTCCGCCACGATGAGGTCGATCCCCAGATTGCAGCGGTGGTGGCGGAAATGGGCCGGCAGGTCGGCGCCGTTTTGCGTGAATAGCGCATGCCGGACCGAACCCGGCCACCTGCAGGGCGGTATACTCGTTCAGATTGCAAACAGCATTCCACCGCCGGCGCTTGGGGCGCCGCGCAGTTGCGGATGCGTCAGCCGCCTGATCCGTTGAGGTGGGGCGGACCAGAAGGAGTTGACTCCCATGAAGAAGATGTTCCTGATCGGCGCCTCGTTGGCGTGCTTCGCGTTCGTCGGCTGCAGCAGCAATGACAAGGACGTGGCGATGTCCGAGACGTCCGATTCGTGCTGCGCCAAGGCCGAGGCTTGCGACGACTGCACCGAAGCCAAGGCCGCCAGCCCCGCCGTGGTCGGCGACAAGTCGCACTGCGAAGGCCAGACCGGCGAGTGCCCCTTCAGCAAGAACGAGAACTGATTCGACCTGCACATTTGACCTGATTTACGAGACCGCCCGGCCTGCGCCGGGCGGTCTTTGCATGGGACGAATAGCATCGCTCGCACATGGCCGAGTACCGCGCCAAACCCGGACAGGAAGACCGTCACGGCGAGATGACGGGCGCGATCACATTCAACATGATCTTCGTCATGGGGCCGCTGATCATCTGGTGCGTCATTCTCGGGCCGATCTGGTTCGACCTGAAATGGACGCTGATCATCGGCCTGTCGATGGGCGTGGTGTTGACGCTGATCGGCATGCCGCTGAGCCGATGGGCTTGGGCGCGATTCAGCGAGTGGTCTGACCGCATCTAAACGGCGAACCTCTTGCTTCGCCGCACGCTCGTGCGGCCGATGGACCACGAGTCGGCTCCGACGAAGCGCGCGAGGCGATCCACGGCTGCCTCGATGCGACTGAGCATGGCGTCGCTGACGCTGACATCCGGCTCCCACCAGAGTCGAGCGATGCGCAGCACGCCCTTGTCGCGATGGAACTTCGGATCGACGCGGGCCACGAGCCGATCGCCGTCGAGCACCGGCATGACGTAATAACCGAAGCGGCGCATCGCCTCGGGGACGAAGGCTTCGAAGCGATAGTCGAAGTTGAACAGCCGGCCGGCGCGAGCCCGGTCGCGCAGCACCGGATCGAACGGGCACAGCAGCCGAGCGCGCTTCGGCGGCCGCGGCGCCGCATCAAGACGGCTGCGCCAGTCGTGAAAAGCCACGGCGAGGCGCGGCTTGGCGCCATCGGCGGCCTCCACTTCAACGGGAACCGCCCGGCCGACCCGAAGCGCGGCGTCGCACCAGGCGCGAGCCTCGGCGAGGGAAATCGCATTCCAGAACTTCGCTATTTCACTGGGAGTCGCGCAGCCCAGGCGCTGCAGCGCCGTAACACAGGCCCACTCGACCTGCTCCTCACCAGTGGGCGGCTCAGACTGCGTGAACTCGCCGAGCACGCGCGGCGCGAGGTCGTAGACCTTTTGAAAGTTGTCGCGCCGCGCAATGAGCAGATCGCCCGTGCGCCAGAGATGCTCGAGGGCGGCCTTCTGCGGCTTCCAGCCCCACCAGGCGCCGGACTCTCCGTTGCGATCGTGCTCGAAGTCGCGCGAGAGCAGGGGACCCTCGGCGGCGATGCGCTCGCGCACGTGGGCAATCACCTGCGGGAACTTCGGCCCCATCCGCTCGCGCCACCACTTGCCGGTGCGCTGGCGGTTGAAGCGCGGCAGCCAGTGGCGATACCACTTTGTCGGGATGAGCGATGCATCGTGCGTCCAGTGCTCGAAGAGCAGGCGGTCGCGCTCGACGAGTCGGTCGAGCATGGCCGGGCGAAACCGATCGAGACGTGCCGCGAGAATGAGGTGGTGCGCGCGGTCCACGACGTTGATCGAGTCGATCTGCACGAAGCCCATGCGCTCGACGAGGTCGTAGACGCGCTGCGCATCGGCGGCGCCGGTTGGCGCGGCGGCCAGGCCCTGCGCATCGAGCAGCAGCAGGCGCGCCTGCGCCGCGGTCATCCGTTCGTGCCTGCGGTTTGACCCTGGCGACATGGCGGAGATTAGCATCGCGGGCTTGCGAGTCGAGCCTGCGGGATGCGCCATCGCGCGCGGCTATCCTTGCCTTCACTCATGGCCACGACACCCGAAGCGAGTTCGATTTCGAGATGCTGATTCCGCTGCTGCTGCTCATTCTCGGCCTCGTCATGCTGATCGTCGGCGGCGATCTGCTCGTGCGCGGCGCCTCGACGATGGCCCGCGTCCTGGGCGTATCCGAACTGGTCGTCGGCCTGACGGTCGTCGCGTTCGGGACCAGCGCGCCCGAACTGGCTGTCAACGTTCTCGCGGCCTGGGAGGACAAGGGCGACATTTCGTTTGGCAACATCGTTGGCAGCAACATCGCCAACATAGGGCTCATCCTCGGCATCGCCGCGCTCATTCGACCGCTGCAGATCCGCAGCCAGGTCATCCGCCGCGAACTGCCCATGATGCTTCTGGCCACGATCGCCGTGTGCGTAATGGCGGCCGACAACTGGCTCCGCGCCAGCGCCGGGGCGTTCGATCGCAGCGACGGGCTCATCATGCTGCTGCTCTTTGGCGTGTTTCTGTACTACACCGCGGCCGAGGTGCTCTACAAGTCCAGTCCCGAGGACACTATTCGGACCGAGTCGGCCCAGGTGCTCGATCAAGTCGCGCCCGAGAGCAAAGATCGGTCGCTGGCGGTGAGCGCTGTCATGAGCATTGTCGGTCTCGGGCTGCTCATCGGCGGCGGGCAGGTGACAGTGGAGCAGGCCACAATGCTGGCGCTGTCCTTTGGAGTGCCGCAGGTTGTCGTGGGCCTGACGCTCGTGGCCGTGGGCACCAGCCTGCCGGAACTGGTTACGTCGGTGGTGGCGGTGTACCGCGGCCAGTCAGACATAGCTGTGGGCAATGTGATCGGCTCGAACATCTTCAACCTGCTGCTCATCATGGGTGTGAGTTCGGCCGTTCGACCTATCCCTGTTCCGGCCGGAGGGTGGTTCGATCTCATCTGGCTGGCGGGGCTGTCGTTTGTGCTCGTGCCGATGGTGCTCACGGCAAACCAGCGCCTGATCCGGCGCGAAGGGCTCTTCCTGCTGCTCGCGTACGCGGCGTATATCTCCTGGCGCGTGCTCATGGTGCACAATGGAAACTGACGGCGCGGCGCATGAGTGACGCGGCTGCTGATCCACTGCTGTCCAGAAGTGATGCCGCAGCGCGGGCTCGCGCAGGCGTCGCCTACGGACTCGCGGCCTATCTCTGGTGGGGCGTGGCGCCGCTCTACTTCAAGATCATCGTCGCCCGCGCGCCCGGCCGCGAGGTCCTGGCGCATCGCATTCTCTGGTCGGCGGTCTTTCTCGTCTCGCTCGTGCTCATCCGTCGGCAGGGGCCGGCGCTGTGGAGAGTGCTGTTTCGCACGCCGCGCGTGCTCGTGGTGCTCGTGGGTACGGCGGCGCTCATCTGCGTCAATTGGTACCTCTTCATCTGGGTGCACGAAACCGGCCAGGTGCTGCAGGCAAGCCTGGGCTACTTCATCAACCCGCTCATCAGTGTGGCGATGGGCTATCTGATTCTCGGCGAGCGTCTGCGGCGCCTGCAGGTGCTCGCCGTGGCGATCGCGGCTGCCGGCGTGATCTACCTCTCCATCGCCTCGCGCGAGGCGCCCGTCATCGCCCTGGCGCTGGCGTGCACTTTCGCGGCCTACGGCCTGATTCGCAAACTCGTTCCCGTCGAGGCGATGGTCGGACAGACGGTCGAAACGCTGCTGCTCGCCCCGCTGTGCATCGGCTATCTCATCTGGACGGGAATGAACGGCGGGGGAGCGTTTGGCAGCGGATCAGGGCTCACGGATACGCTGCTCATCGCCGGCGGTGTCATCACCGCGCTGCCGCTGTTGTGGTTCACCTGCGCAGCGCGCCGGCTGCGGCTGGTCACGGTCGGTTTCCTGCAATACCTCGCGCCCTCGGGCCAGTTCCTCATCGCCTGGCTCATCTTCCACGAACCACTGAGCACCCCCCGCCTCGTGTGCTTCGTCATCATCTGGATCGCGCTGGCGATCTATTCGTTTGACGCGATCCGCGGCGCAAGAACAAAGCCCAGGTAACGCATTACCTGGGCTTTGTGTTCAAGTCGTGCTGCGGCGCCGCTCAATACCGGTAATGCTCGGGCTTGTATGGCCCTTCGACCGGGACGCCGATGTACGCGGCCTGCTTGTCGGTGAGTTTGGTCAGTTTCGCGCCGAGTTTGCCCAGGTGCAGGCGGGCAACCTCCTCATCGAGAATCTTGGGCAGCGTGTACACCTTCTTCTCGTACTGTTGCTGGTTCTGCGCCAACTCGATCTGGGCGAGCACCTGGTTGGTGAACGAAGCGCTCATCACAAACGACGGATGGCCCGTGGCGCAGCCGAGGTTGAGCAGGCGACCTTCGGCCAGGATGAGCACGCTGTGGCCGTCTGGGAAGGTCCACATGTCGTACTGAGGCTTGATGTTGGTCTTCTTGATGCCCTTGGTCTTCTTGAGCCCGGCCATGTCGATCTCGTTGTCGAAGTGGCCGATGTTGCCGACGATGGCTTTGTCCTTCATCTTCGCCATGTGCGCTGCGGTGAGGATGTTGAAGTTGCCCGTCGTCGTGATGAAGATGTCGGCCTTGTCCGCCCAGTCTTCGACCGTGCCGACCTGGTAGCCTTCCATTGCGGCCTGCAGCGCGCAGATCGGATCGATCTCGGCAATCACGATGCGGCAGCCTTGGCCCTTGAGCGCCTGAGCGCAACCCTTGCCCACGTCGCCGTAGCCGCAGATCATCGCCACTTTGCCCGAGAGCATGACGTCGGTGGCGCGGTTCAGCCCGTCTACGAGTGAGTGCCTGCAGCCGTAGAGGTTGTCAAACTTGCTCTTGGTGACCGAGTCGTTGACGTTGATGGCGGGGAAGAGCAGCGTGCCGGCCTTCTGCATCTCGTAGAGGCGGTGCACGCCGGTCGTGGTTTCTTCGGAGACGCCCTGGATGCCAGGCGCGATGCGCTTCCACGCGCCGGGGTCGCGCTTGGCGATGTCACGAAGCAGGTTGAGAATCACGCCCCATTCTTCAGGGTCATTGTCGGCGTCGAAGGCAGGGATCTTGCCGGCCTTCTCGAACTCGAGTCCCTTGTGAACGAGCAGCGTCGCGTCGCCGCCGTCATCGACGATCTGGTCCGGGCCGGAGCCATCGGGCCAGAAGATCGCCTGCTCGGTGCACCACCAGTACTCTTCAAGCGTCTCGCCCTTCCATGCGAAGACGGGAACGCCTTTGGGATTCTCAGGCGTGCCGCCGGACTCCGGTCGACCGACCACCACGGCCGCGGCGGCGTGATCCTGGGTGCTGAAGATGTTGCACGAGACCCAGCGGACATCAGCGCCGAGTTCGGTCAGCGTCTCGATGAGCACGGCGGTCTGCACGGTCATGTGCAGGCTGCCCATGATCTTGAGGCCCTTGAGGGGCTTGCTCGGGCCGTACTTGGTGCGGCAGGCCATGAGGCCGGGCATCTCGTCCTCGGCAAGCATGATCTCCTTGCGGCCCCACTCGGCGAGACTGAGGTCCTTGACCTTGAAGGCGGGCCGGTCAGCCTTGGCGCCGGCGGAACTGGGGCGAGTCGCAGTGGCGGTGGTCATGGGCAAGAGGTCCTTTCGAGAGCGTTCTGGTGTGGTTTTCTCGGGGTATTTCGTCAAGACGGGGCGGTCGGGCGGCCATGAGAGAGCCGGCATTCATCCGTTCATCCGGATAGAGTGTAGAAGCAGATTCGGCGGCGGACAAGGGCCGAGCGGCCGCGAGGAATCGGTGCCATCCGGTTTCCCGTCGGATCAGCCGCAAAGAGGCACAGAAGGCTCAGAAGTGGAAGGGGCGTGGCGCTGGTGCCGTGGTCCAGAGGTCGGGTTCCTGGTCTGAGCCTGAGTCGAAGGCTGCGACCCGCGGGCCACGCCGTTCGCGCGGTGGGCCTGTCGATGAATCGAGTGCCGCGCGCCCGCATGGCCCGCGCTCGCAGAGCCTCGCTTGACCATGGCACCCGATGGCACTGATGCCGCTGTCGCTATGCCCCGCGCGAACCGGCCATGACGAACAGGTCCGGGCCCTTGGCCTGTGGGTCAGAGGGCAGGTGGACGGTCCGGAGATGGCCCAGGCCCGCGGCGGTGAACCACTCGCTCATCTCCGCCGGCTTGAAGCCGAGCCACTTGTGGCCCATCGTTTGGCGGTACTGCTCGCGGTCGTGTTCGAGCATGTCGATGACGAGCAGGCGGCCGCCGGGCTTGAGGATGCGCGCGGCTTCGCGGATCGCCGTCGCCGGGTGGTTCACGTGGTGCAGGACGAGCGAGATGATTGCTGCATCCACACTGGCATCATCGAGCGGCAGGCCCGTGAGATCGCTGTGGTGGAAGTGGACGTTCTTGTGCCTGGCAAGGCGCTTGCGGGCGGCGGCGAGCATCGCTTTGCTCATGTCCACGAGATGCACCGTCTCGACCAGCGTGGCCAGGCGCACGGCAATGTCGCCGGTGCCGCAGCCAAGATCGGCCACGGTCCACTGAGGAGGCAGAAGAGCCAGCAGGGCCTCATCCACAAAGCTCGAGCCGAACAGTTCGCTGCGGATCGCGTCCCACTCGCCGCCCACGCGGCCGAAGTAGGCAATCGTGTCCGTCTCGCGCTTGGCGAGGATCTGCTTGAGGCGATGCTCATCCTGGCGCACCTGCGGCGGCTCGCCGAGTTGCCTGCGGGTGAGTTGCCACAGTTCGCGCGCTTCCTCGCTCAGCGATTCGTTCACGAGGCGGTACATGCTGGCCGTGCCTTCGGAGCGGCGCACGATCCAGCCGCCTTCAAGCAGCGACTTGAGATGCCGGCTGACGGTGCTCTGGGGCAGTTGCAGAATGGATGCGAGTTCGCCGACGCCGAGTTCCTCAATCTCGAGCAGCCGAAGCAGGCGCAGGCGCGTCATTTCGCTCAGCAGCGCGAGGCGGTCAGTCAGGCGTTGGCGAGGTGCGGTGGATGCCATGACGATCAGGATCGCGCTTCAATCAGCCGGCACTGCTCAGCGATCGGGTGCGAGTTTCAAACTCGGACCGACCACGGCGAAGTACGTTTCGAGTTTTTCGATGACCTGCTGGTTCTCCGGCTCAATCCAGTAGGCCTGGCGCAGGCGCTGGGTCGCGGCTTCGGTCTTGCCGATCGATTCGTAGAAGGTGGCCAGTTTCCAGTAGGGCAGCACGGTGGGCGTGGGTTCGATGCGGATGGCGGTGCGGTAGGCGAGTTCCGCCGAATCGGGGTCGCCGTATTTCGCGGCCATATCGCCCCAAAGGAGATAGTCGCGCACTTCGCCGCGGCTCTGGGCGGCGTCCCTGAGGAACATCACCATGCCTTGCTGGTCGCCGCTCCGGGCCATGGCTTCGGCCAGCTGCTCGCCAATCTGGAACGTGAGGTCCGGGTTGTGGCTCGACTGCTGATAAGCGATGCCCAGATGCGTGCGAGCCCGCATCGGATCGCCCAGCGCGAGGTGGGCCCTGCCGAGGCCGTAGTTCGCTTCGGTATCCTCAGGCTTGACCTCGAGAACCTGCTGGTACGCGACCAGCGCATCCTGAAAATGCTCGTGGTCGAGCGCGTACTGCCCGTCGGCGCGCAATTCGGGGAGCGATCTCTTGTTCGAACAGCCAATCGGCCAGAGTGAGGCGGCGATCAGCAGGACGGCCATCCACCGTGCCATGCGTGGACTCCTTGTGTCGCAGGGTTCAGGGGCATCATATCACGCTCCGGGCCGCAGTGGCGAACGGCGGGTCAGCAAGGCGGGCCGTATCCTCCACCGGTGCGATTGCGAACGGTCATCCTCCGCCACGAGCAGCCCGATGGCAGCGCGCACTTCGACTGGATGCTCGCCGTGGACGACCCGGCGACCAAGCGCCTGCGGACATGGCGGGTTGCGCTCCGGCCAGACGAAGTCCCGCCAGGTGAAGACCTTGCCGTCGAACCTCTCGCCGACCACCGCGCGACGTATCTCGACTACGAAGGCCCGGTGGCCGGCGACCGCGGCCTGGTCCGGCGCGTCCGGTCCGGCTGGTGGACGCCTGCTGCAGAAGTTGAGCCCGCCGCCGAGCACCTGCTGCTCAGTGTGCACTGGGACGGTGATCCCGCGCCGCAGCAATGGTCGATCAGACATCAGCAGGCCCATCGGCTGAGTTGATTTCGCCGCGAATCCGGATTTCGCTTGCAAGGCCGTCTTGGTCGTGGTAGCCTGTATCAGCCGCAGTCATGTCCCAATTCTCGAAACGGGGGTTTCCATGAGCGGATCGCAGGACCACAACCCGCAGCACCCCAAGATCCGATTCTCCGAGCCGACGGGCTTTGGAGCGTCATCATCATCTGCGTCGAGCGGATCTTCGGGCTTCGAGGTTGAGCACGAAGAATTGAGCCCGGTCGATCTGCCCAATCCGGCGCCGCTGGTCGAAGGCAGCAAGAAGATTCGCACCTTCGAGCGCCACGGCGGAGGACCTGAATCGGAATGGAATCGTCGGCCCAATGTCACGGGCGCGGGCGCGATTCATGTCCGGACGTTTCACTCGAAACTCAACTCCGATTCGCTGGCATTCATGGATCAGACCATCAACGAGTGGCTCGACGCCCACCCCGAATACGAGGTGAAGTTCGTCACTTCGACGATTGGCGAGTTTACCGGCAAGGTGCGCGAGCCGGCTCTGATCTGCCAGGTCTGGGTTTGACGGCGAGTTCGTGGCCGGGGAGCCTCCGCTGAGCCGATATTCTGGTGTCGGTTTGGGAGGCTTGGAATGTGCGGCATCCTTGGAATCATCGCCCCGCCGGGAAAGCGGCCGAGCGTCTCGACAGACGTCGCGGCCGGCATGCGCGACTGCATGAGACAGCGCGGACCTGATGACGCCGGGTTCGCCGAGCACCGCAACGTGCTCTTTGCCCATCGCCGCCTGAAAGTGATCGACCCGGACGGCGGCGCGCAGCCCATGTGGTCGCCGGACCGGCGCTACCTGCTCATCTACAACGGCGAACTCTACAACGACGCGGAGATTCGGCGCCAACTCCAGCAGCGGTATCGCATCGAGTTCCGCACGCGCTGCGATACCGAAACACTCCTGCACGCACTTATCGCCTGGGGAAGCGAGGCGCTGACGCGGTTGCGAGGCATGTTCGCCTTTGCGCTCTACGACTTCGTCGAGAACCGGGTCTTGCTGGCTCGCGATCCGTTCGGGATCAAGCCGCTCTACTACGCCACCATCGGACGCGAGATCGTCGTCGCCAGCGCGCCCGCTGCCATCCTGGCCCACCCCGGCATGACGAGCCAGCCTGATGCGGCTGTGGTGTCCGCCTACCTCTCGACGATCCGCACGACGCTTGGCCGCCGGACTCTCTTTGCCGGCGTGCACACCGCGCTGCCCGGTGAGTGCATCGAGGTGTCCTTCGCGGGCGGGCAGCCGCGCTGGAAGATGCACGAATACTGGTGCGAGCCGTCGCTCGAACGTACGGATATCGAATTCAACGACGCGGCGGAACTGGTTCGAGAGGCGGTGATCGACTCGGTTGCGGCACATCTGCGCAGCGACGTGCCGCGCTGCCTGCTGCTGTCGGGCGGGCTGGACAGCGCGATCATCGCCTCCGTCTGCCGCGATCTGGGAGCCAGTGACGCTCTGCGGACCTGGTGCGCCGCCGACCCCGACGACTGCGGCGAGGACCGCCGCTTCGCGTCACGCGTCGCCGCGCAGTTTGGCGCGCAACATCACGACACGCTTGTGGATGCCGACCGATTCACCGGCGCCTGGTTCGATCTCATCGCCTGCAACGCCATCCCGGTGAGCACACCCAACGAGACGGCGATCCGGGCTGTCGCCGCGGCCCTCAAACCGCACGCGACCGTGGCGCTCAGCGGCGAGGGCGCTGATGAACTCTTCGGCGGCTATGCTCTGCCCATCCTCTGCGGCCTCGACGCCATCCACGCGCAGCAGTCCGATTCACCGGCGCGATTCCGCGCGGAACTCGCAGCGCAGTACGGCTCGCCGTCTCTGGGCAGCGAGGCGGAGCATTACCTTCGATCCAACTCGTGGATTCACACTGCGCGTAAAGGTTCGTTGTTGACGGACGAGGTGCTCAAGACCGCCGAGTACGACCGGCTGCTGCACGAGGAGATCGCCGCGCAGTTCGGCCGTGCTGATGAAGTCGATATTCGAGCCGAGCAGCGCCTGCTGCGCGTGCACCAGCGCATCAACCTGTCCGGACTGCTGGGCCGGCTCGACACATCGACGATGGCGGAAAGCGTCGAGGGCCGCACGCCGTTTGCCGATGTTCGTCTGGCGGAACTCGCCGCGACGCTCCCGTTCGAGTACAAGTTCGGCGCCCGACCGGCGGCGGATGGGGGATGGTCCAGCGCCGCGCAGACCCTGGCGCGCGGCGGGGTCGAAACCAAGCGCGTGCTCCGGGCCGCATTCGCGCGCGACATCCCCCTCGACGTGCTCCAGCGGCCCAAGGCAAGTTTCCCGCTTTCATTCCAGAAGTGGCTGGCTCCGGCGGCGTCGTGGCTGCCGCGGGCCGCCGCGGCTGGGGAGCTGTTCCGCCGGCGCGACGCCCTCGCCCTCGCGAGCGATCCCGGCGGCCAGTGGCTTACCCTGTGGCCCGTGCTCAATATCGCCCTCTGGTTTGAGTTGCACTGGGGCGACGGCCTGCCCAGTTCTGACGATCTGACGGGCAGCGCCGCACTCGCCGCTGCCTCCGAACTGGGGTGAATCTCTCATGCGCGGCGGGCAGCGTTGACCGTTTCCCACCCGGGTCTACACTCTGCTCCCACTCTCCGGAGACCGCTGAGCATGGCCGAGACGTTCCGCTGCACCCTGGTGACCCCCGAAGCTCAGGTGCTCGACGAGCAGGTGACCTACGTGACCTTTCCCGCATGGGACGGGCAGGTTGGCATCGCCCCCGGCCGCAGCGCGCTGCTGGCGCGCGTCGGAATCGGCTCGATGCGGCTCGACTTCGCGAGCGGCGCCAGCCGGTGGTACCTGCTTGAAGGCGGATTCGCCCAGATGCTCGGCGACCAGCTCACGATCCTCAGCGACAAGTCCACGCCGGCGGAGAATCTCATCGCTTCGGACGCGAACAGGGAACTCGAAGCCGCGCTGGCGATGACCGCCACCGACGAAGGTTCGCAAAAGGCCCGTACTGCCGCGCTCCAGGCCGCGCGCGAGAAGAACCGCATGGCCCGAGCGGCGAATACCCGCGGCATCTGAGTACACGCATCGAAAGAGCAGTTGCGGAGGCACTGAGCCTTCGCGTCAGGCCTGCTGCCGCGCCGGGCGGTAGATCGCCTCGACGTCGCTGCCAATCTGCCGAATGCGCACGAGCCGGAGAGCTGCGGCTGCGTCCATCGACTTTGGGTTGAGCCCGCGCACGGGTCCGATCGCTTCCGCATCACCGAGGACCGTGGGCGCAATGTAGGTGATCACTTCATCAACCAGCTGCGAGCGAAGTAATTTGCCGACGAGTCCACCGCCGGCCTCGACGAGAACACGCGAGGCGCGGTGACGGTCCGCGAGCGTCTCGAGCAGCTCGGTGAGATCGACATCGCCCTGCAGAGGCGTCACAGAGAGAATCTCGACGCCTCGCTCTTCGAACTGTTCGACGAGGGGGATATGGCTTGCCGCCACAGTGGCGTCCACGGCGATCGTCGTTGGCACATCGACGGCCGTCCGCACAATCTGAGACTCGATCGGCGTGATGAGCGAAGGATCGACGATCACGCGGCGGACCGGCCGGGCGATGCGGCGCGTGTTGCGCGGCGTGAGCATCGGGTCATCGCTGAGCACTGTGCCCACGCCGGTCATGATCACATCCATGCGGGCCCGCAGGCGATGAACTGCGGCGCGGCTGGAGGCGTTGGAAATCCAGCGACTCCTGCCATCGCGCGTCGCGATCGCGCCGTCGAGCGTCTGGGCCCACTTCACAATCACCCACGGCCGCTTCGTGGCGATGCGATGCATGAACGAATCGGTCAGGCGTGCCGCGCGCGGGCAGTCGATCCAGTCTACTTGGATGCCGGCCGATTCCAGTCGTCGCGCCCCGCCCCCGGCCGCGCTCGGATCGCGCCGGGCGATGACGCAGCGCGCGATTCCGGCGGCGATGATGGCCTCGGTGCACGGCGGGGTCTTGCCGGTGTGGTTGCAGGGTTCGAGGGTGACGTACAACGTAGAGCCGTGCGGGTCGCGGCCGCCCTGTCTGCAGTCTTCGAGCGCGTTAGCTTCGGCGTGGGGACCGCCGAATCGCTGATGCCAGCCGCGGCCGATGATCTCGCCGGATTCGTCCGTGATGATGCAGCCAACCAGCGGATTGGGCTCGACGCGGCCAATACCCCGCGCTCCGAGGCGCGCCGCGCGGTTCATCATGGCCATATCTGCATTCATTGACGAAATCGTAGGGCGGCCCGCACTGTCAACAGCAGCGCACCAGCCGCTCGCGCGGCAGACGATGCTGTTCGATGAGGTCTTCGATATCGGCGAGGAATCTCCGGCCGTCTTCGACGTAGCCCGCGGTCGGTTTGAGTTCGGGCCGAAGCGCTGCAAAGTAGCGGTTGAAGCGGATCATGAGCAGCTCGCGCACGTACTTGGCGAGCATCGACGCCAGCGCGACGGGCAGGTGCGACTCTTCTGCTTTCTCGACAAACGTGATCGTCATGCGCCCGCCATCGGCTGACAGCTCGTAGCGGCTCAGCGCCTCCTCTTCATCGAGGATCCGGATCATCGACTCGGGAAACAAGATCTGCAACTGTTCGCGGTAGCGCATGCGCCCGCCCTGGCGATCGACCACGACGCGCGGGTGGCGCTCTCCGTGCCTGTCAAAGATCGCCGCGAGGTGACGGCCGACGAGGTGGAAACTCGCCGCGGCCTTGGTGCGCACTCGGCCGACCGCCTCGTTGAACTGCGCTTCCGTCAGCGGATGGCAGCACAACGAATCGACCACGACGCCGTTGCGCTTCAGGGCGTTGCCCAGCACGTTGGCGTCGATGCGCAGCCGACTGGCGTCATTGCCCACCGGCAGCGGCACATCAGCCCCCGCGTACCACGGCGTGCGCTCAAGATCGGCCCAGGCGCCTGCCGACACGAAGTCCAGCAGCGCGCGGTCATGCGCGGGAAGCGCGGTCTGCCGATCCGCCGCGAGAAAAGTCATCACGCCGCGCTCGAGGTGGGTGAGCGGGTGGCGGTCTCGACTGTCCGGATCGCCGTTGGATCGCTTCAGTCTCTTCGAGTCGCAGACGACGATGCGGCCCTTGGCGGAGGTCAGTTGGCGAGCCACGGCGCCGCGGAGGAGGGACCACATCTTCGGCGCCCCGCCGGCGGGTTCGTGGTTGCTCAGAATCAGCGTGGCGCACGCGACGGTGAGGGGGCCGAACATCGGCCCATATCCCGCCTCGTCAATCCCCGCGTAGACCAGCATCAGCGTCAGTTTAGCGGCGGCCGTCTATCCTTGCGAACGGAAATGAGCGGCAGGCGGGAAAAGGTGCTGGTGGCCATGTCCGGCGGCGTTGACAGCAGCGTCGCCGCAGCGCTGCTGCTGCGCCAAGGCCACGAAGTCGTTGGCTGCTTCATGCGCCTGGGCTCGCCCGGCGAGACATTCGATGAACTCACCCCGGACAGCGAATCGTGCGATCCGTCGAAGCTCCGCATCGGCCATCAGGGCTGCTGCTCGATCAACGACGCAGCCGACGCCCGGCTGGTGGCGGCGAGACTCGGCGTGCCGTTCTACGTCGTCAACTTCAAGAAGGACTTCGGGCGCATCATCGATTACTTCGTCGGCGAGTACAACGCCGGCCGAACGCCGAACCCCTGCGTGCGCTGCAATGACTGGCTGAAGTTCGGCCGGCTGCACGAATACGCGAAGCAGATCGACGCGCGATACGTCGCCTCGGGCCACTATGCGAGAATCGATCGTAACGGGACGTCAACGCCCAGGGATAGTCATCCCTGGGCATCGCCGCGACTGCTGCGCGGCGTCGATCGCGACAAGGACCAGAGTTACGTGCTCTTCGGGGCGCCGCGCGAGAGATTGAACGAAATGCTCCTGCCCATCGGCGGGTATCGCAAGAGCGAGATCCGCGCGCTGGCCCGCGAGTTCGACCTGCCCGTCTTCGACAAGCCCGATTCGCAGGAGATCTGCTTCGTGCCCGACAACGACTACGCGGGACTGGTGAAGCGGCGCACGCCGGATGCGGTCAGCGCCGGGGCGATTCTCGATCCCGACGGACGGGAGATCGGCGCCCACGCCGGCCATCAGCACTTCACCATCGGTCAGCGCCGCGGCGTCGGTGTGGCGCTGGGCTATCCGATCTATGTCGTCGATCGCGACCCGCAGGCGAACACGATTACCGTCGGCCCGCGCGAGATGCTGCTCTCGGATGGATGCACGGCGCGGGAATCGAACTGGCTCATCGACGAACCGGCCCTCGGCGAGTGGCGCTCCTGCCTGGCGAAGATCCGCTACAACAGCGAGCCGGTTCCCGCGCGCGTGCAGCGCACGGGCGAGGGCGTGATCGAAGTGCGCTTCGACGAACCACAATTCGCCGTCGCGCCAGGACAGGCGGTGGTCTGCTATGACGCGGCCGAGCCGGATGTCGTCATTGGAGGCGGCTGGATCGACGCGGCGCTGTAGGCTGCCTCTGCTCCACACATGTGGGCACGCCGATTACCCGTTCCACTCCCGCCGATCCGGCCCAACGTAGGTGCTCAGCGGGCGGATCAGCCGGTTGTTCTCGTGCTGCTCCATGATGTGCGCGCACCAGCCGGTGATGCGCGAGGCGACGAAAATCGGCGTGTACTGCGGCACGGGAATGCCCATCGTGAAGTACGTCATGCCGCACGGAAAGTCCACGTTGGGGTGGATGTGCTTCTCGTCGAGCATGATCTTCTGTACCGCATCGCCGATGTCGAACCACTTCTTGAATTCCGGTCGCTCTTTGGTGAGTTTGAGGCCCCAGGAGCGCAGGATCGGCGCGCGGTGGTCGCCGTTCTTATAGACGCGGTGGCCGAATCCCATGATCTTGCGCTTGGTGGCGAACGCATCGTCCATGAAGGGCCGGACGTTGTCGAGTGTGCCGACTTCCTTGAGCATGTCCATCGCCGCTTCGTTGGCGCCGCCGTGCAGCGGCCCCTTGAGCGCGCCGATGCCGCCGACCACCGCCGAGTGCATGTCGCTCAGCGTGCCGGCGATCGTGCGGCAGGTGAACGTC
The DNA here is from genome assembly GCA_020852515.1 of Phycisphaerales bacterium. Taxonomy (NCBI): domain Bacteria; kingdom Pseudomonadati; phylum Planctomycetota; class Phycisphaerae; order Phycisphaerales; species Phycisphaerales bacterium. The sequence goes on along the minus strand of JADZAS010000023.1, from coordinate 94,922 downwards.
GAAGCGTTGAACTCGTGCTCAGCATAGAGAATGAGCGAGACGTCCATCGCGCGGGCAACCAGTTCGCTCGGCCGATTGCCGGTCATCATGTAGAGCAGGTTTGCGGGATGATCAAGCGACGGATCGGGGGCGACGGCGGCTTTCCCGTCTATGGCCCGTTGGCCGGCGCCGATGATCGTCGGGATCGCCGCCAGCAGCCGCTTGGCCTTGGCGAGATTGTGCTCGGGCGAGTTACTGCCGATATGCGCATCGACGTGGCTGAGCAGGCTCACGCCGGTGCGCAGCGTGTCCATGGGGTGCGACTTGGGTGCGACGCGGCGGACGATGTCGATGATCCAGTCCGGCACCGAGCGCAGACTGACGAGTTCGCTCTTGAATCGTGTGAGTTCGGCGGAGCTGGGCTTGTGGCCGACCAGCAGCAGGTGCGCCACCTGCTCGAACGTGGCGTTCTCCGCCAGGTCGTGGATTTCGTAGCCCCGGTAGAGCAACTGGCCCTGGCCGACGTTGCAGATAGTGGTCGAGCCGGCTTCGATGCCTTCAAGTCCTGAACTGGCGGCTGTGGCTTGTGAGGGTGTCATGGATGTCGAGCCTCCACTTGATCAATCTGTATGCAGTCATCAGTCGTTGGTTGAGTGGCCCAGATCGCGCCCGCTGCGGCCGGGGTAGTTCCATTGCCGGCCGGGTGTGTAGTCGAGCAGTTCGTACAGTTCGGCCCGAGTCTGCATGTCGTCGATGAGCGCTGCCGCGGAGCCATCGCGCCTCAGCGTTTCGAGACCGCGCACGACGTGTCCCATGGCCAGCCGCATCATACTGAGAGGATAGATGATCAGCGCGTAGCCCAGCCGGGCAAAGCGTTCGGCGGTGATGAGCGGCGTCTTACCGAACTCAGTCATGTTGGCCAGCAGCAGGCCCGGAGACCGCTGCGCCATCTCGCCGAACTGCTCTTCGCTCGTGAGCCCCTCGGGGAAAACCATGTCCGCCCCGGCAGCGCGGTAGGCATTGGCTCGCTCGACGGCCGCCTCGAATCCGCTCACCCCGGCCGCGTCAGTTCGCGCGATGATGATGAAGTCCTCCGAAAGCCGGCTCCGCGCGGCAGCAGCGATCTTGTCGCACATCGCGTCGATGGAGATGAGTTCCTTGCCGTCGAGATGCCCGCAGCGCTTCGGGAAGACCTGATCTTCGATGTGCATCGCCGCAGCGCCGGCCCGCTCGTATTCGATCGTGGTGCGGATGACGCACTCGACCTCGCCATAGCCCGTGTCGGCGTCAACGATGGTCGGCAGTCCGGACGCCTGGCTGATTTCGCGGATGGTGCGCGTCATCTCGCTGAGGGTGATGAGGCCGATGTCGGGATACCCCGCGACGTTGGCCGTGGCGCCGCCGGAGATGTAGACCGCTTCAAAGCCGGCGCGGCCCACGGCGCGCGCGACCAGTGCGTCAAACGCGCCGGGCGCCATGACCGCAGAGCGTTGCATCCGTTCCCGCAGCACTCGTCCCGGGTGCGTCGTCATATCATTCAAACTTCCCGCGATCAAGAATCTCAACGTCGTACAGGGCGGCGACGTCCTCTGCCGTCTTATCGGCCAGATCGAGCCGTTTCAGAAGCGCGTCCGGATCTGCCGCAGCCAGTTCGCCAAGCATGCGAAACTTGTGATCGAGGATGTTCTTGAGGTTCGCGGTCGTGTTGCGGGCGTGCCCGGCGGGGTACATGACCAGCCCGCTGTCGTGCCGCCGGCCGGCGTCGTCCGTGATCACCATCGAGGTCGGGATGCCATCCGGATACTTCGCGTCGTACTCCGGCCCTCCGTGCTCGAAGGTGATGCGCTCCATCAGGCGCCGCGTGTCGCTGTTGAAGATCGCCGGCTCGTTGTAGTCGAACGGCGAGAGCATGAGCGATTTCCAGTAGCCGTCGTTGTCGTTGGCCAGGTGCGTTGACCCCTTGCTCGCGGCGAGTTCGAGCGCCTTGCGCAATTTGGTCGCCACGATGTAGACCATCGAGTGATCGGCGCTCTGGCGCGTGTGCGGGTCGCGCTTGGCCGGATCGCCGATGATTCCAAACGCGGGCTGGTAAGCCTTGATGACGATGGACCGGATGTGCCTGCCCGTTGGCTCGTTGAGCAGCGCCGGCGACTGCTGCAGCAGATTGATCAACCCCTGCAGCGCGCCGGCGGACTGGTGCTCGTAGAGGCCCAGTTTGAAGTGCATGCCCATCACCGCGAACTGGTCGCCGCTGTGGCAGAGGACGATGTCAAACGGCGAGCGGTCGCCATCCGTCGGTTCGTTGAGGCGGAAGATGGCTTCCTTGTTGCGGAAGATGTCGCGCGGTCCGACGAAGCCGCGCATCGAGCGCAGCATCGACAGCACGGCGACTTCGGCGCTGATGGCGGCCGAGGCGCCTTTGGAGTCGCTCAACTGCTTGCCGGCGCGGATGGCGCGGAAGGGGATGTAATGCGCGACGACCATGCCGATGGCCGACTCGATCTGCTCGGCCGTCGCGCCCATCATCGCGCCCAACGTCGCTGCGGAAGCGATCGCGCCGTGAACGACGTGGTCGATCTTGTACGACTTGAGCGAGAACACTTCCGCCAGACGCCCGCGAATCTCGTCCAGAAGGATCATGCCGCGCAGCGCCGTACGGCCGTCGAGGCCGCGCATCTGGGCCGCGGCGATCACGACGGGATAGAAGTCGTTGTGTCCGAACTCTCCGGCGGTGTGACCGAGGTCGGGGTTATACCCGAAATTCGTGCCGTTCGAGTCCCACTCGCGCACTGCGGAACTGTTGGCCACCACTGCCTTTTCCGCGTGCACGCGCTTCGCCGAGCCGAAGACGCAGGCGCCGCGGGAGTCTTCGTACTCCATCGCCTCCTGCCGCAGCACCGTCGGCGCATTGGTGCGCAGCGCCAGCGCTGAGAGTCCGCACAGCACGGCGTCGGTGTGGAAAAGAGTGACGCGGTCGAAAACGCTCTCCGCGGGCTTTCCGATCTTGCCGGCCATGAAATCCACGGCAAATCGGCCGATTCCCAGCGCCTGGTTCGTGTCGTGCTTGAGGGTGACGCGATGGTGCAGATCGACGGTCATGGGAGGGGGTCTCGAAAGGGCCGGGCAGCGGCTCGGAAGCGTGGACGGCGATTGAACACTCGGGCCGCGCGCCGGCATGGGCGAGGCGACATCCGAACGTACGGCAGTTTAGACGCGCCCTCGGGCAAACGCTTGCGGGCGAAATCCCCAATCCGGCGCCCCGCAGCGTGCGCAACCTTACCGTGCCAAACGCCTTGTTCTATGATTTCCCGATTGTCGAAGCGATTCGACGCCGCACGCCGTTGACCAGTCAAGGATGGACGACACATGCCTACCGCCACGCCAGTCATCGTCTCCGCCAAGCGCACTCCGATCGGCCGGTTCATGGGAGGACTTTCGCGCGTGCCCGCCACGGAGCTGGGCGCATTGGCGATCAAAGCGGTGCTCGCCGATGCGCCGGCGCTGAAGGAGAAGGTGGACGAGGTCATCATGGGCGTGGTGCTGCAGGCCGGGCTGGGACAGAATCCGGCGCGGCAGGCGGGCCTCAAGGCAGGTCTGTCCAACAGCCTCAACGCGTTCACCGTCAACAAGGTCTGCGGCTCATCGCTCAAAGCGGCGATGCTCGCAGCGCAGGCAATCAAGGCAGGCGACGGCGACTCGTTCATCGTGGGCGGCATGGAGAACATGTCGCTGGCGCCGCATCTGACGTATGTCCGCGCCGGGATCAAATTCGGCGACGCGCAGCTCATCGACCACATGCGCGCCGACGGGCTGCACTGCCCGTTCTGCGACTGGGGCATGGGATCAGCCGCGGAATGGATCGCCAAGGAGTACAACATTTCTCGCGCTGAACAGGACCGCTTCGCCGTGCAGTCGCACCAGCGCGCTGCGGCGGCGCAGGCGAAAGGCTGGTACGGCAGTGCGATCGTGCCCGTCTCCGCCGCCGACGCGAAGCAGAAGCAGGACATCACCGCCGACGAAGGCGTGCGCGCCGACACGACGCTCGAATCTGTCGGCAAACTCAAGCCCGCGTTCGACAAGGCCGGCACGGTGACCGCGGCGAACTCGAGCCAGATCTCCGATGGCGCCGCGGCGCTGGCGATTGCCTCCGAGAGCCGGGCGCAGGCCATGGGTCTCAGGCCGTTGGCGCGCATTGTCAGTTACCACACACACGGCGTCGACCCGAAGGAACTGTTCATCGCGCCCGTGGAAGCCATTCGCGGCTGCGTCTCCAAGGCGGGCCTCGGCGTCGAGGACGTCGATCTCTTCGAGATCAACGAAGCGTTTGCGGCGCAGATGCTCGCCGACCTCAAGTCGCTCGAGATCTCCGAAGACAGGGTCAACGTGTGCGGCGGCGGCGTGGCGATCGGGCACCCCATCGGCGCTTCGGGCGCGCGCGTGCTCGTGACGCTCGTTCATCAGCTCAAGCGGCTCAACCTGAAGCGAGGCGTGGCGTCGCTGTGCCTGGGCGGCGGCAACGCGGTGGCGATGCTCATCGAGCGCGTCTGACGGTCTTCGCATTGGACAACCAACGTTCACCGCGAAGACACGAAGACACGAAGCAATCAATGCCGGGTGTCTTGGCTGTGATTCCGTTGTGACCTGGATTGCGTTTCACACTTCGATTTTCGCCCAGCCGCCGTAGAGGTAGCGGGCGAAGTACAACAGGCCGCGTACGACGAGTTCGCCGCTCAGCGCGATCCAGACGCCCACGAAGCCATAGCCGAGCACGTAGCCGAGAATCCACGACGCCGGCAGGCGCACGCCGTAGGTGCTCGTCCACGCGAGGATCATGCTCATGCGCGTGTCGCCGGCGCCGCTCAGCGCGCCGCGCAGCACCATCGACATGGCGAAAAACACCTGGACAAAGCCGCCGATGAACAGCGCCTTGGGCGCGAGTTCAAGGTGCACCGGATCGCGGCTGATGAGCAGCGTAAGTTGATCTCCCGCGAGAATGAAGACGAGGCCTGCCAATCCCATGATGGCCATGGCCACGTACAGGCACGCGCGGATCGCCCGCCGCGCCATCTTCGGATTGCCCGCCCCGAGATACTGGCCCGCCAATGCACCGGCCGCAACGCCCATCGCGTAACCCGGCAGGAAACTGAATGACTCCCATTGAATGGCAATTTCGTGGGCGCCGATCATTCCCTCGTCGAGATCCGATCGCTCTACGATCGCGCCGAGCACCCACAGCACCGCGAACAACTGCCCCAGCCAGATGCCCAACCCGTCGATGAAGCCGGGCCCGCCAATGCGCACGATGCGCCGAAACAGGTCGCGGTCGAATTGCATGAAGGCGAGGTGGAATCTGAGATCGGCGATGCCGTGCCGCATGAGCAGGTGCATCAGTACGGCGCCGCAGGCCTGGGCGGTGATGGTGCCAAAGGCGATGCCCTGCACGTTGGCGTTGATGCCCACGGGGTTGTAGATGATGCTCCCGGCGACAGTGATTTCAACGCCGGAGTAGGCCCAACTCGCGATCACGTTGATGATGTTGACGACGACGAGAATGAGAAACGGCCGCGCCGTCTCGCCCGCGCCCTGCAGGCAGCTCATGCTCACGAGCAGGTAGGCCGTGGCGGGAAGACCCGCCGCGAGAATGCGGATGTAGGACACGCAGTCGGCCGTGGCGTCCGGGCTGAGGTGTGCGATGCGCGCCATCGCCGGGCACGTGATCCATAGCGCCGCCCCGACCACGGTACCCCAGACGATGGAGAGCAGCCCGCACTGCGCCAGCGTTCGTTCGGCCAGTTCACGCTGTCCGGCGCCGACGGCCCGGGCGATAATGGCCATGCCGCCAACTCCAATGGCCATCATCGAGATGCTGATGAACCACGTGACGTACCCGGCCAGTCCGAGGCCGTCGAGAGCCGGCTTGACGAGTTCGGCCGGCAGGAAGCCGGCGAAAATCTTGTCCACCAGGCTGACCATCGCATTGGCGCACTGGCCCAGCAGCACGGGCAGAGCGATGATCCAGATCGCCGAATAGAGCGACCGGCCGGCCAGTTTGCCCGAGCGGATGGTCGGGCCGTCCTTGGAATCAACAGTCAGTTTTGATTCCGTCGGTGCGGCGTCTTCTCGCTTGCTCACCTCCCGTACAGGCATAGCCGGGACTATATCGCGCTGCGTGCGCTCTTGAATCCGGCACCGCACTCGGGGCAACGCCCGTCGCCGTCGGTCTGCCCACGCTGGGCGCGCAGGTCGTAGCCGCATGCGGTGCACCAGCCGTTTCGGACTCGACGCCGGTGCCGCAAGACCGTCCATCCCCAAAGCACAGTGAATACCACCGCGGCCCAGAGGGCCGAGTTGATGAGCAGGCCCGGCCAGTAGGGAAGTAGGGGAAGTGCGCGCTGGATAGTGCCCGATAGGCCGGTGGCCTGACCTGATAACTCAATCGCAGCACCGTCAACTGCGACGATCCAGCGCATGCCTTTGAGGTCATAGCCGTAGACGATCGAAAGACAGCGCTTCGGCCAGCCGAATCCATCTTCCAACATGGCTCGCGCAACGATGTCCGGTGGAAGAGTGCGCAGGTAGCGCTGGCTCACGCCGGCGTAAGGCGTCGGCCATGTGCGCACTCGGCTCCATGGGGGTGCGCTGCCGCCGTCAAGCACCAACTCGCGAAAGCGGCGCGATTTGTCGCTCAGCGACTCCACGGGCTGCAGGTCCGTCCGCCAGGACCAGAGAAGGCGCGTCCCGGACCAACATTTCGATCGCATTGCAAACGTGATGACATGATCATCGAGGTAGCCCAAGCCGCCATTGTCACTTCGGCTGACCGAGTTGAGGCGCCCGGAGACAGCGCCAGCCCAGGCAATTGAGATGGTGATCAGACTTCCGAGGCCCACTGAAACCAGTGTCCGCCACAGCCAACGGGCGCGAGCGCGGGGCCGGACGGCTCCGCTGAGCGGTGATGACGACGCAGGAGACATCGATGGCATCCTACGCCGTCTTTCGCCGACACTTCCCGTTCATCCGATGGTTAGAATCCTCTGCTCGGTGCCGCGGTTGGCGAAGACGATGTGCGAGCCGAGGCGTGTTCGTATCCGCGTGGGCCTGTGTCTCAATGGACTCGAAGCAACAGCGCGAAGATGCCACCCCTGCATTCCCCGCAGGCGCCATCCTGCTGACCGTTCGTTGCCAGCAGTGCGGCTACAACCTCAAGGGCGTGGATCCCGCCGGCGCCTGCCCGGAGTGCGGCGCCGCGGCGTGGCCTTCGCTGCGGCCGATCGTTGATCCTGCGGACGTGCGCCTGGCGCTGCTGAATCGCCCGCGACGCCTGGGGGTGTGCCTCGTTATGGTCACGATGGCCATGCTGCTCAGCGCTGCGCTGCTCTGGTGGCCGTACCTGCTGGCGCTGGTCCGCCGAATCCGCTCGCCGGGCGCGCCGCTGATGGGCGACGTCACCATCGGGCATTACGTGCTCATCGGCGTGTTGGCCGGCGCGGCTCTGCTGGCCACGTTCTGCCTTCAGCGTCCCACCGGCGCCGCCGCGCCGCGCGACTATCGCAGGGGCCTGAACCTCGCTCGCGGCGGCCTGATCTGCTGGGCGCTGCTGCACGGCGCTGTGCTCTTCTACGACGTTCGGTCGCGTCAGCCCGTGAACGAGTGGGTCGATCTGGTGCACGCCAATGTGGCGAGGTCCGTTCTCCGGCTGGCGCTCGACGCCGCGGCGCTGGCGATGATCGTCGGCTTTCGACCCGTTGTGCTCCTGCTGGCCCGGTACAGCGTCCCGCACCGCCTCGGAGGCGCCAGCCGCCAGGGCTTCCTCGCCATCTTTGTTCTGCTCGGCGTCATCCTCCTGGGAGACGCGCTGCGAGTGATTTCCGCGGTCCTCGATTCCCGTGGGCTCGCGGGGGCCGTCGTGGACAATTCCGCCCTGGCGGGGGCCATGCTGCTGCTCATTGGCTCTGCGATGCTCCTGCTGGCGCTGCTCAACCTGCTGATCGACTCAAGCCGCATGGCTCGAAATCTGGCGAGGCCGCTGTACCGGCTGGATGAGGTGATCGGCTGAGGCGCCCGCCTGCCATGCTGGCAGGTCGGGGCGGCAGCCTCGTGAGTCCTGACAGGCCCCGCCGGCAGCCTGCGGGCTCGTTGTTTACCGTAAACAGTTGCAGATAAGATATTTGCGACTCTCTGAAGCGGCTGGGGTGGCCCCGCGGCCCGGCACCGGCGTTGCAGTCATGCCGGGCCGGCGCGGAGGGTCCAGATCCGCCGCGCCGTGATCCGTTGGCCGACGCTTCCACGAACCAATCCACCAGAGACAACCGGAGAAACGGTCCCATGGCAATCAAGGAACTCTCGTTCGACATCGAGGCCCGACAGCAGCTGCTCGCCGGCGTGCAGAAGCTGGCCGCCGCCGTCAAGAGCACCCTCGGCCCCCGCGGCCGCAATGCCGTGCTCGACAAGTCCTGGGGCGGGCCGACCGTGACCAAAGACGGCGTGAGCGTCGCCGAAGAAATCGAGCTGCGCAACAAGTTCGAGAATCTCGGCGCTCAACTCGTCAAGGAAGCAGCCAGCAAGACCAGCGACGACGCCGGCGACGGCACCACGACTGCGACCGTGCTCGCTGAGGCCCTGTTCAAGGAAGGGCTCAAGTTCATCGCCGCCGGCGCCGACGCCAACGCACTGGTGCGCGGCATGCGCAAAGCGGTTGAAGCCGTGACGGCGGAAATCGGCAAGCTCTCCAAGCCGGTGCGCGGCAAGGATGACATCCAGTCCGTCGCGACCATCAGTTCCAACAACGATCCCGAGATCGGCAAGATCATGGCCGACGCGTTCGAGAAGGTCGGCAAGGACGGCGTGATCACCGTCGAAGAAGGCAAGAGCCTTGAGACCTACGTGGACCTCGTCGAGGGCATGCAGTTCGACCGCGGCTACCTGTCTCCGAACTTCGTCACCAACGTGGATGAGATGGAGGTTCAGTTCGAGAAGGCGCTGGTCCTCATCTACGAAGACAAGATCGACTCGCTGACCAAACTCGTGCCCTTCCTCGAGAAAGTGCAGCAGGCCAAGAAGCCCCTGCTCATCATCGCCGAGGACGTGACGGGCGAAGCGCTGAGCACACTCGTGATCAACAAATTGCGGGGCGTGCTGAACGTCGCGGCCGTCAAGGCGCCGGGCTACGGCGACCGCCGCAAGGCGATGCTCGGCGACATTGCCGTGCTCACCGGCGGCACGGCCATCATGAAGGACCTCGGCATCGATCTCGACCAGGTGCAGATCAGCCAGCTCGGTCTGGCCAAGAAGCTCGAGATCACCAGCGAGAACACCATCATCATCGAAGGCGCCGGCTCCACGAAGGAAATCCAGGCGCGAATCGAGCAGATTCGCACAGAGATCGGCAACACGACGAGCGATTACGACCGGGAGAAGCTGGAAGAGCGCCTGGCCAAACTCGCCGGGGGCGTGGCGCAGATCAACGTCGGCGCCGCCTCCGAAGCCGAACTCAAAGCCCGCAAGGCGATGGTTGAAGATGCGCTGCACGCCACCCGCGCCGCCGTCGCCGAAGGCATCGTACCCGGCGGGGCGGTCAGCTTTGTCCGTTCCATCCCCGCCCTCGAGAAGGTCCGCAACTCCTGCACGGGCGATGAACAGCACGGCGTCGATCTCGTGCGCAACGCCCTGAGCATCCCGCTTCGCACCATCGCCGACAACGCCGGAAAGAAGGGCACCGTCGTGGTCGCCAAGGTTGCCGAGGGCAAGGGATCATTCGGCTACAACGCGCTCACCGACGAATACGGCGACCTCGTGAAGATGGGCGTCGTCACCCCGACGAAGGTCGACCGCACAGCACTTCAGAATGCTGCATCCGTCGCTTCGCTTCTGCTCACGACCGACTGCATCATCACTGACAAGCCCGAGGAAAAAGACGATCACGCCCACGCCCATGGCCACGGCGGCGGCATGGGAGGCATGGGAGGGATGGGCGGTATGGGCGGCGGCATGGGTGGAATGGGCGGCATGGGATTCTGACCGCGCCGCTTCCGTCTTGATGAAAGGAGCCGATGCCCTCACCCGGCAAGAAGAAATCGAAGGCGAAGACGAAGGCGAAGCGCGGTGCGGACCGGGCGGCGAGCCGCAAGCGCCCCGCATCGCTCAAGCCGCCGCCGTTCGCGCCGGCCGGGGTCGACTGGGTCGAGGAGATCGAACTGCTGTTTTCCGATCTGGCGGGCGAGATGTGCGACACGCCGGACAAGTGCAAAATGCTCGTGGTGCGCGTGACGCTGCGCGATGGTTCGGAGTACCTGATCTCAGGTCACGGCAAGCGCGTGGTGACGCATCCAACCGGCTGGCAGGAGGTCGTGTGCATGCACTTCATCGGGCAGGATTCGCGCAAGCGCAACGTGGCCCTGTCGGTGCGGCCGGGCGACATCCTGAAGATCGAACTGGTCGACGTGCCGGATAAAGAGGAGCGGCCACCCTTTGGATTTGCAACCAGGATTCCGCGCGAGAAAGCGCTGGCGACGATTACATCATGAAACGAAACAACCCCTCACAGGAGAGTTCACCCATGCAAGTCAAACCGCTCGATGATCGAGTGCTGATCAAACCCAACGACCCGGAGCAGAAGACCGCTTCAGGGCTGTACCTGCCCGAAGGCGCCAAAGAGAAGCCCCAGCAGGGCACCGTCGTCGCCACCGGGCCGGGCCGGCTGCTCAAGGACGGCAAGCGCGCCGCCGTCGGCGTCAAGAAGGGCGAGACCGTCGTCTACGGCAAGTACGCGGGCAGCGAAATCGAGATCAAGGGCGTCAAGCACGTGATCATCGAGGAATCCGAATTGCTCGGCGTCATCGAGAAGTGATCGCGAGCGGCTCGATAACCACTCCAACTCAAAGCGAGAATACTGAATCATGTCCACGAAACAGATGATGTTCGGCAACGAGGCGCAGGTCGAGATCCGCAAGGGCGTCACCCGCCTGGCCGACGCCGTCCGCGTCACGATGGGCCCCGTCGGGCGCAATGTGCTCATTCAGAAGTCCTATGGCGGGCCGACCGTCACCAAGGACGGCGTGTCGGTCGCCAAGGAGATCGATCTGGCCGAGGCGTTCGAGAACATGGGCGCCAAACTGGTCATGCAGGTCGCCAAGAAGACCGCCGACAAGGCCGGCGACGGCACCACGGCCGCGACGGTGCTCGCCGAGGCCATCTTTGGCCAGGGGCTGCGCTACGTCGCCGCCGGCCACAACTCCGTTGAACTACAGCGCGGCATTACCGCCGCCGCCGAGGTCGCGTGCAGCGCCATCGAGGGCATGGCCGTCAAGTGCAAGGGCCGCGACGACTACGAGAAAGTCGCCACCGTCTCGGCCAACCACGATCGCGAGATCGGCAAACTGATTGCCGAGGCGATCGACAAGGTCGGATCGGAGGGCGTCGTCGAAGTCGAAGAAGGCAAGACGTCCGAGATGGTGCTCGAATACGTCGAAGGCATGCAGTTTGACAAAGGCTATCTCAGTCCGTACTTCATGACCGATCCCGCAACCGCCGAGTGCGTGCTCGAAGACGTCTCAATCCTCATTCACGAGAAGAAGATCAGTAACCTTTCCGACTTCCTGCCGCTGCTCAACCGCGTGGCGGGGAGCGGCCGGCCGCTGCTCATTATCGCCGAGGATGTCGAGAACGAGGCGCTGGCGGCGCTCGTGGTCAATCGGCTGCGCGGTGTGCTGCGGGTGTGCGCGGTCAAGGCGCCCGGCTTTGGCGATCGGCGCAAGGCCATGCTCGGCGACATCGCCACGCTCACGGGCGGCACGTTCTTTTCTGAAGATCTCGGCCGCAGTCTCGAATCGATCGAACTTAGCGACCTGGGCAGCGCCAAGAAGATCGTCGTCAACAAGGACAACACCACGATCGTGCAAGGCGCGGGCAAGAAGAAGGACATCCAGGCGCGTGCCGAGCAGATTCGCACCCAGTACGACCGCTCGACGAGCGACTACGACCGCGAAAAGCTGATGGAGCGTCTGGCCAAGCTGACCAGCGGCGTGGCCATCCTCAATGTCGGCGCTGCGACTGAGACCGCGATGAAGGAGCGCAAGGACCGCGTGAAGGATGCTCTCGCCGCGACCCGTGCCGCCGCGAAGGAAGGCTACGTGGCGGGCGGAGGCGTGGCGCTCATTCGCGCGATCGACGCGGTCATCGACGGCCGCAAGAAGGCCAAGGGCGATCAGAAGTTCGGTTTCGACATCGTCGCCGCCGCGCTCGAAGCCCCGGCCAGCCAGATCGCCGAAAACGCGGGTGAAGACGGCGACGTTGTCGTCGAGAAGGTCCGCGAAGGCAAGGGCAACTTTGGCTTCAACGCCGCGACCGGTGAGTTCGTCGATCTCGTCAAGGCCGGCATCATCGATCCGGCCCTGGTCGTGCGCACGGCGCTTCAGAACGCCGCGTCGGTAGCGGGTCTCATGCTCACCACGGATGTGCTCGTGACGGAGCTCAAGGACGAGAAGGAGCCGACCGAAGGCGCCGTGGCGTGATCAACAGCGCTTCGCGATGGATTCAAACAGCCCCACGGAGCGCTCGCGCGCTTCCGTGGGCTTTCGTAAGCGGACGGACCCGGAGATGACGATGGCCACCACGCGCGACTACTACGAAGTGCTCGGCGTCGAGCGGACGGCGAATGGAGACGAGATCAAGCGCTCCTATCGCCGCCTGGCCATGAAGTACCATCCGGATCGCAATCCCGGAAACGCAGAGGCCGAGGCGAAGTTCAAGGAAGCCGCCGAAGCCTACGAGGTCCTCAGCGACGACAGCCGCCGAAGGGCTTACGACCAGTACGGCCACGCGGGACTGCGCGGCACGCCGGGGCACGACTTCCGCTCGATGGATCCGCAGGACATCTTCTCGATGTTCGACGAGATTTTTGGCGGAGGCTTTGGCGGGGCATCGCGCGGAGGCGGGCGCCGCCGGCAGCAGGGCGTGGCGCGCGGCTACGACCTCGAGACCCAGGTCGAAATCACGCTCGAACAGGTCCTCTCGGGCACGACAGCCGAGGTCGACTTCACGCGCCTGGACGTCTGCGACACCTGCCACGGCGAAGGCGCCAAACCCGGCACCAAGCGCACGCCCTGCCAGACGTGCGGCGGGCATGGGCAAGTCGCTCAGTCGGGCCTCGGCGGGATGTTCCGCATGGTCACCACGTGCCCGACCTGCCGCGGGCAGGGCACGATCATCACCGAGCCGTGCGAGACGTGCCGTGGTCAGGGCCGAGTTCCCAAGCGCCGCCGGCTCGAGGTCAAGATACCGCCGGGCATCCGCTCGGGTCAGGCCGTGGCCATCCGCGGCGAGGGCGAGCCGCCATCCCCCGAGCAGGCGCCGCACGGCCAGGGAATACGGGGCGATCTGCACGTGGTCGTGCGCGTCACGCCGCACAAGGTCTTCGAACGCGAAGAGGACAACCTCACCATCCGCCTGCCAATCAGTTTCACGCAGGCGGCGCTGGGCGCCAAGGTCCGGATCCCGACACTCGATGGCGAGCACGAAGTCGTCGTGCCCAAGGCCACCCAGCACGGGCGGGTGGTGAAGGTGGCCAATCAGGGATTACCCAACCTTCGCAGCGGACGGCGCGGCGACTTGCTCGTTCAATTGAGCATCGAAATTCCGCAGCGCCTCACGCCCAGGCAGGAAGCGCTGCTGCGCGAGTATGCGGAGACGGAAGATCACTCGGTCCTGCCTGAGACGCAGGGCTTTTGGAATCGAATCAAGGACTTCCTGGCCGGGAAGGAAGACTGAGCCATGAGCGAACGAGAACTTCACGAGGACGAACTCGACCAGGCGCCGGACGACGGCGACACCGTCGATGAAACGCAGGCGCTTATCGAGCAGCTCACAGCCGAGCGCGACGAAGCGACGGCCAAGTACCAGCGCGCGCTGGCCGACTTCCAGAACTTTCAGCGCCGCGCCTACGCCAACGAGGAGCAGGCTCGCCTTCGCGCGCGGGCGGATCTGATCCGCGAACTCGTGCCGGCGCTCGAGAATCTTGACCTCGTCAGCGAGCAGGACCTCGGCCCGGGAAGCGAGAAGAGCGTGCAGCAGGGCGTGCGCATGGTGCGCGATGAGATCCTCAAGGTGCTGTCCGCCCACGGCGCCGCGCGGATCGAAGTGCAGCCGGGTGATGAGTTCGATCCGAACCGGCACGAGGCGATGATGCGTATTGACGCCCCGGGAATCGAAGCCAATCACATTGCCCAGCAGATGCAGGTCGGCTACGCAGTGGGCAATATCGTCGTGCGGCCGGCCAAGGTCGCGCTGGCGCGAGGCGAGCAGTGAAGTTCGCCGACGTAACGGAGTACACGAATGCCAACGTATGACTATGTCTGCCGCGCCTGCGGCCACGAGTTTGAACTCTTCCAGTCGATGACCGATTCGGTCAAGCGCAAGTGCCCCAAGTGCGCCAAGGCGAAACTTGAACGCCTCATCGGCACCGGGGCCGGCGTGATCTTCAAGGGCAGCGGCTTTTACCAGACCGATTATCGATCGGAAGGTTACAAGAAGGCCGCCGACGCGGAGAAGAAGCCGGCGGGCGAAAGCGGCGGCAAGGAGTCCAAGGACAGCAAGCCGGGCTCCTGCGCCTGCGGCGAAGGAACGTGTGCCGCAAAGCCGGCCGACTCCGCCAAAGGCAGTAAGAACGGCAAGGCGAAGTAGAGGCTTCGCCTCAAGCGCCGTGTGATTCAGTCGTGGCCGACAGAACGCGCGGCAGGTCTTCGTAATCCTTCAGCACGCGCACGCTACTGAGCGCAGGATTGACTGCGGCGAGCGAGTTCACTGCCGCCTCCTGCGAGGCGGCGATCTCGAGCAGCAGCCGCCCGCCGGGCCTGATGAAGTGGTGAGCCTCGGCAATCAGCGGCCGCAGGATGTCCAGGCCATCCGCGCCGGCGCGCAGCGCCAAGGCCGGCTCGTAATCGCGCACGTTCGGCGCCACGTCGTCCCACTCCGAATCCGAAATGTAAGGAGGATTCGAGACGAGCACATCCGCCCGAACCGGAGGACGGCGGTCCGCCAGCGGCTCCAGCAGCGAGCCTTCAACGAACTCGATTCGATCGGTCACGCCGTGCCGGGCGGCATTGCCTCGGGCCACGGCGAGCGCCTCGGCGCAAATATCCGTAGCGATGATCCGCGCCGCGGGCAGCACGGCGGCGAGGGTGACGGCGAGGATGCCGCTGCCGGTGCCGATGTCGATGACCGTCATCGCCGTCTCTTGCTGCGCACCCGCGCGGGCGGTCTGCAGGACCTCCTCGACGATCCGCTCGGTGGCAGGGCGGGGGATGAGCACGGCGGGCGTGACGGCAAAGGGCCGGGTGTAGAACCAGGCCTCGCCCAGCAGATACTGGACAGGCTCGTGCCGGCCGGCCCGTTCGACGAGGCCTCGCAGTGTCTTGAGTTCCTCGGGCGCCGCCGGCCGCTCCGTCTCCATGTAGAGCCGCATCCGTTCGCAGCCGATCACGTGCGCCAGGAGCAGTTCAGCGCAAAGCCTTGGCGAATCGAGCGATTTGCGCGTGAAGAACTCCGTCGTCCAGTGGAGGAGGCGGCGCGTCGTCCAGGTTTCGGCGGCGCTGGTGGAGGCGGTCACGTCGCGGCATTGTAGACGCGTGGCCGCGGCGCTCGGCAAACCTGCCTGTCCGGGCGCCGGCGCGATGCGGCGATGTCGGGAATATCCCGCATTCCGCCCGGTGAGGTTGCATCGCATGGTTGTCCGCCGCCGCCGCGTCTAGTGTTCTCCTCTGAGTTTCGTCCGGAAGGACCAGGTGTGGATCTCAAGTCATTGCTCGAACAGGTGCGGGCGCGAGCGCGCGATGCAGATGTCTTCGACTCGGTGCAACTGAATGGCGCCCGCCTCGAATGCCGCGCGCGCGGCTGTGAGAGCGAGGCCTACTTTCGCGTCGAGCCGGATGAGTCCGATCCCGCGCAGGTGTGGGTCAGTTTCGTCACGCCCGACCGCTGGCTGAGCGAGTCCATCGAAGCTGATCTCGAACACACCGGCGACGAGCTTGAAGAGCTCATTGAAGAGGAACTGGCCGAACTCGGCATCGAAGCCGAGATCACCTACCAGCACTACCGCAGTGAAGACCGGCTGTTCACGTTTCGCACGCCGGTCGAAATCGGCGGCCTCGGTGACCTTCGTGCCGCAGTCCAGTTCGCCGCGATGCACCTGCTGGCGTACGAGGCGGCGTTCCGGGAGCTGGGCGACGTGGCTGGGTCGAAGGAAGAGATGTAACGAGAAACGGTGTGGCGAATAGCGCGGCAGACCTTTGGCGACGAATGAGAGTGGTGAGTCATGCGCATCCTGATGCTCGGCTGGGAATTCCCGCCGTTCATAGCCGGCGGACTTGGAACGGCCTGCTACGGCCTGACCAAGGCGCTCGATGCGCTCGGGCATGAGATCACCTTCGTCCTTCCCAAGGCCGTGAATCGCTCGCACGCCTCGCACGTGCGGCTGTTGAGCCCCGAGCAGGTGACGGCGGGGGACGTGGCTCGCGCCGAGCCGGTCCTGCGGCAATACCGAGCCACCGGCGAAGTGCCGGCCGGCGGCGGGGCGGCGCTGCGTGCCGCCGAGGCGTATGACTTCCGCACGTCGGAATTCTCGCACGTCACCTTTCGCGCCGTCCCGTCGGGCGTGAGTTCGCCCTATGGCGCCGGCGCGGGGCTGACGCAGGAGCAGATCGAGGAACTGATCCGCAAGGGCGAGTACGTGCGCCGCGGCGACGCTGCCCAGCAGGGCACACCCGGCGGCGGCCAGTCGCTGGGCGAAATCTCGGCGGCGCAGGCGAGCACGCCGGGCTTTCTCGGGCTCAGCCGGCCGTCCAGCGGCGGCGATTATGGCGGCGATCTGATCGGCGACGTGCGCCGCTACGCCGAACTGTGCGTGCTGCTCACTCGCGGCGAGCACTACGACGTCATCCACGCGCACGACTGGCTCACCTATCCCGCCGGCATGGCCATTGCGAGGCTCACGGGCATCCCGCTCATCGTCCACCTGCACTCGACCGAATTCGACCGCTCCGGCGAAAACGTCAACCGGCAGTTGTACGAGATCGAGCGCCGAGGCATGCACAGCGCAATGCGCGTGATCACCGTCAGCTTCTGGACGCGCAACATCGCCATCCACCGCTACAACGTGAGTCCGGAGAAAATCCGCGTGGTGTGGAACGGCGTGGAGCAGGGTCAGTCGCCCGCGACGGCGCCGACCAAGATCCGCCCGACGGACAAGATTGTGCTCTTCCTGGGCCGCATTACCATGCAGAAGGGGCCGGAGTATTTTATTGCCGCCGCGAAGCGCGTGCTGGAGAAGATCGACAACGTGAAGTTCGTCGTGGCCGGCTCAGGCGACATGGTGACGCGCATGATCGAACTCGCGGCGCAGATGGGCATCGGCCAGAAGGTCCTCTTCACGGGCTTTCTGCGCGGCGATGACGTGGCGCGGGCTTACAAGATGGCGGATTGCTACGTCATGCCCTCCGTCTCGGAGCCGTTCGGCATCGCGCCGCTGGAGGCCATGAGCCATGATGTACCGGTGATCATCTCCAAGCAGTCCGGCGTGTCCGAAGCGCTCACGCACGTGCTCAAGGTCGACTTCTGGGACGTGGACGAGATGGCCAACAAGATCATCGCAGTGCTCCGCCATCCACCGCTGCGCAACACGCTCAAGCGCAACGGCGCCATGGAACTTCGGCTGCTCACATGGGACGGCGCTGCGCGAAAGTGCGTCGAAGTCTACCATGAAGCGGTTGCCGCCATGCAGCGGCGCAAGCCGCGCGTCTGATCCACCGCGCAAGCGACGGACATCACAGTCACAGGGAGGAAGATCGTGAACACGTCTGCGATCCTGAATCATCTCGACAGCCAGTTTGACGCGTCGGTCGAGCGGCTGAGCGACTGGTTGCGCATCCCCAGCGTGAGCACCGATCCAGCCTTCAAGCCCGACTGCCGACGCGCCGCCCAGTGGCTCGCAGACGACCTCAAGTCGATCGGGTTCACCGCCTCGCTGCGCGACACGAAGGGGCATCCGGTCGTGTTTGCACACCATCCGGGGCCCAAGGGCTACGAAGGACCGCATCTGCTCTTCTACGGTCACTATGACGTGCAGCCGCCTGATCCGCTCGAGTTGTGGGACTCGCCGCCGTTTGAGCCGGAGATTGTCGAAGGGCCGCACGGCCAGCGCATCGTGGCCCGCGGCGCCGTCGATGACAAGGGACAGGTGATGACGTTCGTCGAGGCCTGCCGCGCCTGGAACGAGGCCGGCGGCGGCGTGCCGTGCCGCATCACCTGCGTAATCGAGGGCGAGGAAGAGTGCGGCAGCGTCAACCTGCACGAATTCCTGAAGCAGTCGCGCGATGAGCTCGTCGGGCGCGACGCACCCGGCTCGCCGTGCGATTTCGCCGTCGTCAGCGACACGGGCATGTGGGATGTGAATACCCCGGCGATCACCTATTCGCTGCGCGGGCTGGTCTATCTTGAAGTGTTCCTGTACGGCCCGAGCCGCGACCTTCACTCGGGCCTGTATGGCGGCTGCGTGCCCAACCCGATCAACGAACTGGCGCGGATCATCGGCCTGCTGCACGACGGCGATCGGCGCATCACGCTGCCGGGGTTCTATGACGATGTCCTTCCTCTCACGAAGCAGGAGCGCCAGGCGTGGGCGGCACTGGACTTTGATGAACGGGCGTTTCTCGACGAGGCGGGACTGTCGCAGGGCTACGGCGAAGCGGGCTACAGCCTGCTTGAGCGGCAGTGGGGCCGACCCACGTGCGATGTCAACGGCATCAAGGGCGGCTACATCGGACAGGGCGCCAAGACCGTCATCTCGTCATCCGCTTCCGCCAAGATCTCATTTCGCCTCGTGCCCGACCAGGATCCGAAGAAGATTACCGCCGCTTTCCGCAAGTGGATCGAGTCCCAACTCGCGCCCGGCTGCCGGGTCGAGGTTGTGGATCACGGCATCGGCCGGCCCTGCCTGACGCCGATCGATCACCCGGCGATGGCGGCGGCGCGCGCCGCCCTGAAGGAGGCGATGGGCCGCGAGGCGGTGCTCATCCGATCCGGCGGATCGATTCCGATCGTCGAAGGCTTCAAGAGCGTTCTCGGCCTCGAAACGCTGCTCATCGGATTCGGGCTCAATGACGATCGCGTGCACTCGCCCAACGAGAAGTTCGAACTCGCGTGCTTCCGCAACGGCCAGCGTTCGCACGCGGTGCTGCTGCAGCGACTTGCCGCATTGAAGGGCCGCTGATCAGGCGGCGAGTTGATTTGAGAACGAAGCGCGGTGGCGCTCTTCGGCGACGATGCGCTCGGCCGACTGTCGCTTGAGCCGCAGGCGCAGGGAATGCGTGTCGTACTTCAACTGGTGCAACTTCGTGGCGCTCTGCTTCCAGACCGAGAGTACACGGAGCATCTCCATGATGGTGAAGACGATTATCCCGATGATGAGAGGTATCGCGCTTTGCGGAATGGAGCTGAACATACACCGGGCGCATCGACCCGATTCATGTGCGACTTGAGGCCGACCGGCGGCGGGCGACTCAGACCGCCTCGGTGCCGGGGCTCTCGGCGGCGGCGAGGGTGGCGGACCGCTCGGGTGCAGCGCGAGGCGCAGGCCGGGGCGCGATCCGCTCGACGGATCCGCCGGCCCTGCGACTGCGCGGTATGGTGAGCCCGTCGAGGTCGGCCATCTGCTGCTTGCGCCGCGCGGCTTTGACGCCGATCACCACGATGAACCCCGCCATGACGATGACCAGCGCGTACACGACGCGCGCCCGCAGCAGCACGAGCAGCAGCGCGACGCTCGAAAAGGCGATGCTGATCGCGTACAGGACAAACACGGCCCCGACCACGCCCAGTTTGGTTCGCTTGAGCATGTGGTGGAGGTGGTTGTCATCCGGAGCGGAAATGGGCATGCCATTGAGTCGGCGGCGGATGATGGCCAGCGTCGTGTCGAGAATCGGCAGGCCGAAGACAATGAGCCCGGCAAAGACCAGGTGGGTGTAGCCGGTCTCCCCGAGCAGCAGGATGATCACGATGACGGTAAAGCCGACCAGCAGCGACCCGGCGTCGCCAAGAAAAATCGACGCCGGTCTGAAATTGTGAGGCAGGAAGCCCAGCGCGGCGCCGAGCAGCGCGAAGCACAGGATCACGCGGGTGCCGGTGAGTTGCCCCGCCATGTGCGGAAACATCGCCGCCACCACGAGCGTGATGACAAGCAGAGATGCGGCCATGATGGCCGTCGTGCCTGTGAGCAGGCCGTCGAGGCCGTCGATGAGGTTGGCCGCGTTGCATCCGCCGATGACGAAGGCCCCGATGATGATCGCGCCCGTCCAGTAGACGAGGTCGATCTCCACCGAGCCCGATCCGGGCATGATGTCCAGCCGCGAGAGATTGACGGCCAGCCCCATCGCGCCATTCATGAATTCTTCGACGGGATGCAGAAGCCCTGCGGCCACGCGACCACCGATCTGCTCATCCAGCGCCAGCACGGCGGCGGCGGTGAATTGGAGCCCAACCTTGAGATTGGGATCCCAGTGAAACACGTCGTCGAACAGACCCGTGAACATGATGATCGCCATGGCGATCACGATGTTGAGAGGGACGGTTGCGAGCGTAGGGTGGTAGAGAGCCGTGATGTAACTGGTCATGATGCCCGATAGCAGCCCGGCGAACACCGCCACGCCGCCCAGGTACGCCACCGGCTCGCGATGCACCTTTCGCCCCTGGTCGGGCCAGTCAACGATCCTCGCTTTGAGCGCGATGCGCCGCACGAGCGGTGTGACGATCAGCGTCACGAGGAACGCCACCATGAAGACGACGAGATAATCGTTGATCACGCCGTTGGCGGTGAGAATCCCGCCGGGTGATGCTCCTGTCGCCCCGGCGCCGGCATCGGTGCTCCCGCCTGTCGGCAAGTTGAGCAGGCTGCTGCCGGTCTCGTCGTCGAGCGAGCCAAACTGGCGCTGCGCCTGATCGACCAACTGCATGAGTTCCGCGAGCATCGCCGCTTACTCTCCCCCCGGCGCCGCCGACGCGGACGTGCGATCGGCCCCTACGGACTCCATTGACTCGGCCAGGTCCCGGATCGTCTGCATGATGGTAATCGTCGGCTCGAATCCGGTCGCGGTTTCCAGCCGGGTGAGATCCGGCTGCCGCACCGCAACGTCCTCGAATCCCGGGCCGTAGGCGTGGTCGTACGGCACGAGTTCCAGTCGGCTCGTGCTGCCCAGCACCTGGATCACTGTCTCGGCGAGTTGCCGGATGCTCAGCAGTTGGCTGCTGCCGACGTTGTAAACCCCGCCGCGGCAGGCGGGATTGCGAAGCAGCGCGGGCAGGACGGACACGACATCGCGCACGTCGCAGAAGCATCGCTGCTGCGTTCCATCTCCGAAGATGCGCAGCGGCTGGCCCTGCAGCGCGGCCTGGACGAATCGCGGCAGCACCATGCCCCATGAGCCGGACTGCCGTGGGCCGACGGTGTTGAAAAACCGCGCGAGCACGACCGGCAACTGGTGCCGCGCATGGTAGGAAAGCGCCACGAATTCATCCATGCCCTTGGCGTAAGCGTAGGACCAGCGCGTCATCGTGGTCGGGCCGTAGACGACGTCGTCATCCTCGCGAAAGGGGACTTTCGCCGACTTGCCGTAAACTTCGCTGGAAGAGGCCATCAGGACCGGGCAGGCTCGGCCGCCGCGGCCCCAGGATCGCGCCGCTTCGAGGAGTGCGACCGCATTGCGCAGGCTGCCTTCGATCACTTCAAGAGGGCGCTCGAGCACGAGATCGACTCCGACGCCCGCCGCGAGGTGATAGACCTCGTCGAACTGCCTCGCGCGAAGTTGGTCCATGGCATCGACCACGGCAGACCGAACGAGCTTGAATCGATCGGGCGGCAGGTGCGCCACGTTCGCTTCGCTGCCGGTTGACAGGTCATCCACCGCAACCACGCGGCAGCCTTGGGCGAGCAGGCGCTCGGCGAGGTGCGAGCCGATGAACCCTGCGCCTCCCGTGATGAGCGCCGTAGTGGTCGGTGGGTTGGTCATCTGGGAAACGGCCGCAATTGGGCTGCCGGGCGCCCGTCAGAGGCCATGCTCATCTTCCGGCTCGCTGGTACTGGTCCATCTGCTTGAGATTGCGCTTGAGGTATCCTCCGGCTTCGCTGCGCACTGCATTGATGACGACGCCCAGGTGCTCGGGCTTGGCGTCGCGCAATTGCGAGATGAGCCGCGACACCAGGCCGCGCTCTTCCTGCATGCAGCGCACGACGAGCACCGTGGCGTCCACGTGGTTGGCCAGGGTCTGCCAGTCGCCCGAGACGACCGCGGCTGGAGCATCAACGAGCACGAAGTCGAACTTCTGCCTCGCTTCGGCCATGACGCGGCCGAAGCGCGGCGTCGTGAGCAGATCGACCTGCCGGCTCGATTCGCTGCCGGCCGTGAGTACGGAGACTTTCTCCACGCGCGAGTCCTGCACGGATTGATCGAGCGTTGCCGCCCCGTTGAGCACGTCGCCAAGACCCGGCGAGGCCGCCACGCCGAACACCTCGGCAATGCGCGGCCGGCGGAAGTTGCCGTCGATGACGAGCACGCGCCGCTCGCTGCCGGCAAAGCAGGCGGAGAGATTCGAAATCAGCGACGTGCAGCCGGCGCCCGGTTGCCCGCCCACGAGCAGCAGCGAGTGATGCCCATTCTCACTCATGCGGCGCGAGAGCGGGGCGAAGATGTGGCGCACGCTCTCGGCGAGGACGCTGCGCGGCACGTCGACCTGCACGAGTTCGATGCGCTTGGGATGGCTCGGGTCCTCGTCGGTGTGAGGCACGACGCCGAGCACCTGGCCGTGCGGCAGAACGCCGACGCAGCCCGGTCCTCTGATGCGTCGGTCGGTCATCTCGCGGAGGAAAATCGCGCCGGTCGTGAAGCCTGCTACGAGAAAGATGCCCAGGGGCACCATGACGATCAGTTGGGGAAACACCGGGAGCGCATCGGCTTCCGGCGGCTGCGCTTCGCTCGCCTGAAGCGTATCCTGCATCTGGCTGGCCATGACGGCTTCGGTGATCTGCGACTCGAGGGCGTCGCGCCGCGCCTGGGCGCGAGCGAGGTCCGCCTTCTTCGTGTTCACCCACTCGACGGCCTTCTGCAGATCGTTAAGTCTGGCTTCCGCGGCCGCGCGCTCGGTCTCGAGCTGGCTGAGCATCTGGCGGATGCTGTTCTCGTTGTTCCGAGCGGTCTCGAGGCGACCCAGGAAATCACGGCGCATCACCTGGTCGAGTTCGGTGTCAAACTCGGCCTCAGTGGCGCTCAGCCGATCCTCAAGCCCCGTTACGTATCGGTGGTTGTCGCCAAAGCGCTGGCGGGCATCGCGGATGTCCGTGCGCAACTGGAGGATCTCCGCTTCGAGCCGCATGATATTCGGGGCCTGCCGTGCAGCGGCCCGTTCGTCATCATTAAAGGTGAGCGAAGGCTCACTGAGCCGCTGCTCAGCCGCGGCTCTTGACGCCATGACCAGCGACAGGTCCGATTGCCTCTGGTTGATGGACTGGCGAATCAGGTTCAGCGCCATCGCCTGGTCCGAACTCTCGACGTTCAGATTGATTTTGTCGCGCTCGATGCGCTGGGCGATCTGCTCGCCAATCGACTGGATCTCAGATTCCAGCGTCTCGCGCTGGGTGCGAAAGGCGGCGACGGTGCCGGTCTTGACGCGCTCGCGCTCCTTGGCGAGGAAGTTCCTGTATTCCTGGTTGATGGCGGTCAGGATCGAGACGAGGTCTTCCTTCTTTGGCCCCTTTGCGGTGATGCCGACCAGCAGCGAGCCGTCGGTCGAGGCGTCAAGGCGATCTTCGAGGTCCGCCAGGGCGTTGTCGATCTCGATGTTGCCCGACGAACCCATGAACTCCTGAATCCACTCCGTTCGGCGCACCTCCGGCGACGTGATGGCCGGCCTGAGGATGTTCGGGCTGGTGATCATGACCGCGACGGTGGCGATGGACCGGTCCATCTGCTCGCCGGTGACGCTGGATGGGTCGTTGATCGATGCCAGAGTTCGTTTGGGCGGATTGATGCGCCACGTGGTGGTCGCGGAGTAGACCGGAGCCGTCCAGGCCCAGATGAAATGCGCCCCCAGTCCCACGGCAGCGCCGATGACAACGCTCAGCGCGATCCACCAGAAGTACTGGCGCACCACGCGCAGCGGATCGACGGTCGCCACGGCCGCGGCCGGTCTTGCGGCAGAACTGGCGGGACGGGGCAGGCGCGGCGGGCCAGGGCGCGGCGGAGAGGTCGTGGGGGTTGAACTTTGCATGGTCGTCATAGGGTCGATCCCTTCAATCGCGCACCAAATGCCGGTAATCCGGCGAGTCGCCAGTGGTCGCAGCCTTTGGCGCTAGAGGGTCTTGAGAATCTCGTCGATCTCCTTGACTCGCGCTGCGTTGCCCTGCTGCTCGGAGAGGCTTCGAGCCCGCGTGAGTTCGCGACGGGCCGCCTCGACGCTGCCCTTGGCCGCAAGAACCTGTCCGAGGTGCATCCGGGCTGCGGCCTGCTCGAGTCGATCCAAGCTGTCGCGCAGCACCCTCTCCGCGTCATCAAGCCGATTGTTCCGAAACAGCACATAACCATAGGTATCGAGCACCGTCGGGTCGGCAGGATCGGCCTCGTAAGCACGTTTTGCCGGTTCCAGCGCCGCCACCGGGTCGTTGAGGTCGTTGGCGAGGACGAAGGCGAGGTTGTTGAGGGTGCCAAAGTGATCCGGAGCCGATTCGAGCACCCAACGCCACACCTCGACGGCCTTTGCCGGCTCGCCGGCACTGTGGTAGGCCCCCGCGAGGCTCCAGCCGACTTCTTGCTGCAGGCGCGTCTTGCGCTGCGAGGGGGCCATCGCGACGATGCGGCGCCTCGCCGCTTCGAGCCGCTCGATTCCCGCCTGGCGCAGCCCCTCGGGGTCAGTCGTTTGCGGTTGAGTGGAGGCGATGTACAGCGCGTTGCCCAGCAATCCCTGCGGCCAGGGGTCATCGAACGAGCCGAAGCACTCCTCGCTCAGGCTGATGTACTGATCGGGCGCGGCGACCACCGGCAACGTCTGATACCAGTCCTGGATCAGGAAGTCGCGGCGATTCTCATCCGTCACCCGCAGTGTCACTTGGGCCGCTTCGCGCAGGCCCTCCAGGGCCGCCGGCCAGTTCTTCTCGGCCGCCTGCGCCCGGGCGAGGATGAGCCGATGCGTCGGATCATCGCCGACTCCTGCCCCCCACTCCGCGTAGAGTGCGATGACTTCGGACGCGCGCGGCGGATTGTACAGCAGAAAGCCTTGCGAGAGTTTGGCGAGTCGGTCGGCGCTGGGCTGCTTCTCGAACGCCTGCAGGTAGAACGGCGTGTAGACCTCTGGCCGCTCGCCCGTCTTGCGCTCGAGATCGCCGCGAATCGTGAACCATGCGGCGCGATCCGGCTGCAGGTCCATCGCCTGTTGAAGGAGCATTCGCGCTTGCGAGTTTTGGCCTCGAGAGAAGGCGGTTTCAATCATCTCGGCGCGTACCTCATCCTGGTTTGGATCGATCTCCAGGATTCGCCGCCATGTGGCGATCATCGTGTCGTAGTCCGGGCTGAAAGCCCCGGTCGCCGGATCACGTCGCGCCCTCGCCAGATCGACGAGCGTGAGGAGCGGCTTGTGGTCATTGGGGCTCAGCTCCATCGCCTGATCGACATCAGCGCGGACGCGGTTGGCGCGCCCGACGTCGGCCGATTCGATGATGCAGGCGAGGTTGAACTGGGCCCGCGCCGTATAAACGCGTGAATCCTGCGGGTAGCGCGCCACGGCGTCATTGAACAGCCGCTCCGCCGCGTCGATCTCCCGGTTCTGTACGAGCAGTTGCCCGCGAAGCAGCAGCGCTTCGACGCTCGTGCCATTTTCCTTTTCGATCTCATCGAGCAGTTCCGCGGCTCGCGCGCGGTGCCGGGCGGCGCCTGCCGGGTCCTGCGTTTCCGTCGGGCCGGCAAGGGCCAGGTGCAGGTCGATCAGCAGGAGCCCCAAGTGGGGCGTTTCCTCGCCGCTGACAAACGCCTCTTCGTACTTCTTGACGGCGTCTTCCATCCGACCTTGCTTCTCATAGAGAGCCGCCAGATTGAAATCGGCTTCGCGCCGAATGGGATGCTGATACTGAACGGCCCGCTCGGCCGTCTTGATCGCTTCGTCGGTCTGGCCGGTCTCGACGTAGTGTCCCATCAAGGCGAGCATCGCCTGAATCATCATCTCGTTGGACGGCGGGGGAGTTGACTCGATGAACCCAAGCAGTGCGTCTCGCGCTTCCTGCGCCTGGTTCTGACGCTGGTGCCAGAGGGCGCGCGACTGAGCGAGCAGAAGGCGCTCCCGTTCGTCGGCTGGCGTAACCGAATCGAGCACTTCCCTGGCCTCGTCGTACTTCCCGTCGAGTTCGTACAACTGGGCCAGCAGCAGCGAATTTTCGACGCCACCGCCGCTGTCGCGCATGCTCTCGCGGATCTCGATCGCTCGGGCGCGATTGCCATGCATTCCTTCCAGTTCGAGCAGGCGGTTCTGGATTTCGACATCCGAGGGCGCGTAGGCCTGGGCCTTTCGAATACTCTCGAGCGCCTTGGTGTACTCCTCACGCTGAACCTGAAGCGTCGCCAGTTCCTTCAGGGTGGCGACGTTGTCCGGCTCTCTGTCGAGCGCCTTGCCGAAGGCATCGATCGCGCCGGTGTAGTTGCCGGCTTCGCGGTACGCAATGCCCAGGAAGCGCCACACCGCGCCGTCGTAGGGTTTGAGATTACTCGCCTGCAGGAGCGTGGCGATCGCCGCGGCGACGTCGCCGCTGGCCAGTTCATAGCGCCCCCGGTACGTGAGGCCCTTAGCGAGATCGGCATTGGTCTCCTGCGCATGGCGCACCACCTTGAGCATGGCCGAAAGATCGTTCTGCTGGAACGCGAGCCCAAAGTCCCGTTCGATGATGGCCGGTGCATCCGGGTTGATGGCCTTTGCCGCGTCAAACTCCGCATTCGCTTCGGCGGCAAAGCCTCGTTTGGCGTACGCCATGGCCTTGGCCATGTGCCGTTCGAATTCGGTGAGGCCCGCTCGGTCTTCGATCACTTCGCTGATGGCGGCCTTGAGGTCTCCGCCGGCGAGCATCACTCTGAGAATTCGCAGTTCCTCGGACTTTGGATTGATGGCCAGCGCCTCATCGGCGTACTCGATTGCCTTCTCGGTGTTGCCCTGGCTCTGCTCAAGCCGGACCATGTTGAAGATCAGCGCGATGTTCTCAGGATACTTCTGGCGCGCGGAGAGCAGCATCGACCGCGCCTGATCCACTTCCTTCTTTGCCAGCAGGCCGTTGGCCTCGACGATGGCGGCGAGAACCTCGTTATCGACAACGCCGGCGCCGGCCCCGTCGCGTGCGATGGCCAGGCTGTTGCGCAGATCCGTCGTCGCGGGCGAATCAGGATCCAGGGCGACGAGTCGGTTCAGATTCCGCTCGGCCCGGTCGAAGTTGCGCGATGCGAGGTCCGTTTCGATCAGTCCTCGGATGATTCGGGGGCTGACGGAGCCGGCGAGCTGGTCGGCTTGAGCCAGGTATCCGTATGCCGCGCCTATCTGGTTGGACTGGCGCAGTGACGACGCGAGCAGCAGCAGCGCGCTGATGCGTTTGTTGGTCGTGATTTCGTTGTCACCAACCGTGGACAGGTACTGGTTGAAGCGGTTGGCGGCGACTTCGGCCTTGCCGTCGGTCAGTGCCACGCATCCGTCCATGAACAGCAGTTGCGGATCGGTGTCCGAAACCATACTTCGATACTGATTCAGCCTCGCTTTGACCTGGTCGCGCGCCTGTTGCGACGCCGCGGCATCGTTTGGACTCGTCCTTGCCCAGGCTTCGAAGTCCAGATCGAACATTTCGCTGACGGCAGCCGGCCGCAGTTCGAAGAGCTTCACCGAGGGATAACTCACCGGAAGATTCGCGCTCTCGATGATCGCCTCGTACGCGGCCTGCGACTGCTCTGACTCGCCGCTTCGCGCGAGGTATCTGGCCCGCTCGAAGCGCAGACTCGGGTTCTCCGGTTTCGATTCGAGAGCGTGTTCGAGCACTTTCAAGGCGCGAGGCGCGGCCTGGTTTCGATCATCCGAAAGCCCATCAATCACCATCGCCAGGCGGCGGCTCATCCACGGGGGCAGATCAGACTGGTCCAGCGCCATGCGCTCGGCCGTCGCGAGCAACTCCTGCTGCCTCGCCGCCGCGTCGCTCGGGCCCTCCGGAAGCCGGCGCTCGATGGACCGGCGAACCTCGAGCGTCTCCACGAGCGTGGTGGCGACCAGCACGCTGTTCGGATGCGCCTTGAGGTACTCAGTGCCTATCGACTCGGCCTGATCGACCTCGGCCAGTGCTTCACGCGGCTTGGAGCCGGACGCCATCGACTCGGCCGAGAACGCGTGCCACTTCATCTTCGCGGCGGTCGCGACGGCGTCATCGGGCTGCTGCGCCAGCCAGTGATTGAGGTCCTCCATGGCCTGCGCCCGTATCTGCGGATCGAGGCCTGTCTCGCGAACCCGGTGCGCATTGGCAATGCCGCGGAACCGGTATGCCTGTTCCCAGAGCGGGTTGTCGTCGCTGCTCGGCTTGCCTTCGATCATCAGGTTCGCCTGGTCCGCCAGGTACGTCGCATTGCCCGAGCTGATGTCGGGCATGACCAGCTCCAGAATGTGACTGAGCCAGTCAATGTGGTACTGCGGCTCGAAAGGGCGGCTCTCGGTCTTCTTCTTCAGCACACCCTGGGCGTCGCGCCAGTATTTCTCCGCCTCAATCGCGTCGGCGGGCACGATCTTGAGGATGGCTTCGCGCCACGTATCGAGCAACTCGATGTTGCCCTGATCCTGGAAGACCGCTTTCGAGTAGAACTCCTCGGCGGTGCGCCAGTCGCTCGTGGCTGCAGCCGCATCTCCCTTGCGCTGGTAGTACTCGGGACTTCGACGCACGGTGTACCAGGCCAGACCGATTACGCCGCCAGCGAGTACGGCAAGGATGACGATGAGCGGAATGACGACTTTCGTGTTGATCCGAGCGGGCATAGAGAGCCTTTCATCCATTGCCGTGCAGCGGCACTTGCCGACTGCCCGGGACGCCAGCATCTTCTGAAGTCCTGTAGCCTAAAGGGCTTTCCCCCGATTCGGAATCATCCGATGCCTTAATCTGCGGCCACTGGCCGTGCTCCACCTCCCACCAGTCGGGCAGGCAGGACATCAAATCGGGCAACATCGCGCTGAGGAACTCGGAGGCGACCGCGGCCAGTTCATGGCGATCGACGCCGCGGTCGGGCCGCTGGAGTGTGACCTGCAACTTGCAGTAGTACGCGAACTCGGATGATCGGTCGTACGCGAGCAGGCGCACGCCCTCCGGAGAAGCCGTGACGCCGCCGTTGGCGACGAACAGGTAGCCGGCCGCAATCGTGTCATCGGGCTTTCGCTGATCCCAGTACTCCGCCGCATTGAGGTGCAGGCCGTTGGGCAGGCGCGGCATGCGAACGACTTGCCGGCTCTGATCCGACGTCTGCGCCATGCGGTACGGCTCGGCGCCTGCCTGAGGATCGCTCGGGTCAAACTCGGGATCGGGCCACCACAGCGAGTCATCAATGTCAAGCCGAATGGCGGAGGTGGTTGCCGACCTCGTCAGGCCGCCGCCGACGTAGCAGCGATCGGGAATATGCGGTACGGCGTCGATGCCGCCGGTGTAGTACGACACATGCAGCTGGAGAATTCCGTTGGCGGGATCGCCGTCGATGGCGAAGTTCCGGGTGACGTACTCCTCCGTGCCAAATTCGCGCAGAATCTCCTCCGATACGACTTCGTCGTTGCCGATCGTCTTCCAGCGGCCGACTTGCATCGGCAGTTCGCTCAACTGGCGGCGCAGCGGGACGGGCTCTTTTCGAAGATAGACGCCGAGCCACTGCTGCGCGGGGGCAAAGCCGAGCGCGCCGCCCGCAAAGAGCGCCACCATGATTGGAACCAGGCGCCGATGCAGCGGCGACGGCGAGCGCATGATGACGGCCGGCGGCGCCGTGCGCGCGGTTTTGTCCGCGGGGTGGGAGTCCGCGCCATCGATGAAGAGATGTTGAATGACCCAGACGATTCCCATGTAGAGCAGAAACGCGGGAATCAGCCACAGCATGCCGATGTAGAGGTGCGTCTGGCCCTTGGCCAGATCGACGTTGTACGTGGCCGCCACGCCGAGCGTCGTGACGCGCAGCACGTTGATCAGGATCGCCACGGGCACGCCGAGAAGGACCAGCGCGATGCGCTGCCACCACTTGCTCGTCATCAGAAACGCAATGGCGATGCCCAGGGCGATGAACGCGACGATCATGCGCATTCCCGCGCACGCTTCGGCGACATTGAGCGGAATCGACTGTCCGTTCCGGTACAGCGTCAGCACCGTACCTGAGATGTCGGTGTCATAGCCGATCATGTTGAGCAGGTAGTACGAGCCCTTGGACGCCCAGACCTGCAGCGTCGGCGTGACCTGGAGCAGCAGGCGCGGCGGCATGCGAATGCCCATGATCAGATAGAGCATGGGGAACATCAGCGCCAGCCACATGCGCCACCCGACCATCAGCAGTACGACGCCCATCAGCGTCGTGACCATCGCCATTCCCTGAAAGAAGTGATTGAAGGTCGGCCCGAAGGTGAAGAAAAAGTACGCGGCCACACCGAAGAGAATCAGCGGCAGGCCGAGCAGATTCACGCGCGCCGGCAGCGTCAGGATCCGACGGCGGTTCTCGTAGATGTAGTAGAGCGAGATGAACGGCACCAAGTACGCGTGCGACCAGTCCGGGTCACGGCTGTGCTCGATCTGATTGAGCAGAAAATGGTAGAAGAACGCGCAGAACGCGAGGCCCAGCAGAAGGATGCTGACCCACGTCCCTGGCGCTAAGCGGGCCTCGGATTTGCCTGTCCCTGCACGAGGTTGCATGTTGCCTGGTCTGCCCGATCGATCCGCTCATAGGACCCGGGTCCGGGAATACCCGTACCGGGCAGCATCACCATCGGCCGCTTCCGGTTTCCAAAACACCGGATTGTAGCAAGATGCTCCGTTATTGGACCGGTTTTTCAGGACTATTGGCCAACCCTGTTCACTGGAGGCGCCCCGAACACGTCATTGCCGAAGTTCCGGTCGAGCAGGAATCCGAACCCATACGAGGTCCGGAAGCCGTTGCGGATCACCGCCAGCGGCGCTGCGTACCACGTCGTGCCCACGACAATCAGATCGTCAGGCTTGAGATACACGTCCGGCTCGACGCCCTCCTTGATCGCCCGGTAATTGAGCATGACGATCGCTTCGAGGTTGTCGTTGAGGATGCGGTGGATCTCAAGGCGTTCGGGAATGGCCAGCGGCCCAAGGCCGCCGGAGGCCGCGATGGCCCGCTTGAGCGTCAGGCGGCCGTTGAGCGGGATGGCCAGCGTGCCGCCTCGCGCGACTTCGCCATCGAGGTGCACCAGGCCCTGCAGCGGTCGCGGGATCATGATGATGTCGTTGGGGCGAATGACGATGTTGTACGACGCGAGCCCATCCATGAGCGGCTCGACGGGCACCTCGATCACGCGCTGCGTCACGAGTTGCTCGAACTCCTGCTCGGCTTCTTGCGTCTCCTGTTTGGCCGCCAGGGCCTTGGATTCAGGACTGCGCGCGATCTGCACCCACTTGCCGCCGAGGTAGGCCCAATCGGTGTCGCGGTCCTCGCTTGCTGGAGCGGGCATATCGATCGCCGGCGGAACATTTTGCGCGCCATCGCCGGCGGGCGGCTGGCGCCGGCTCGTGCGGTGCCGCAAATCAGAGGCGTCGGCTCCGACCACACCGGGCTTGTCGGGCGTGCCCTCAATCACGTCATCGATGAGATCGAGAATGTCCTCGTCCGGGCTCCGCGGCTCGGGCATTTCTACCGGGACTTCATCGTCCATCGGATCGTCGCGCTCCGGGCTGCCGTGGCCGAGTTCGACCTCGCGCTTAAGCGGAACTTGGCGCACGATCCTGATGGTTCGCACGGTGTCGGGAATGCCGCCGGCCGTTGCGATGGCGTCGAGCAGGCGGAAGTTCGGCTCGGGAATGAAGTAGGTGTTCGAGGTGCCCACGCCGGCGATCACGTTGTAGGTGGTCTGGCGCTTGGTTTCCGAAACGACGCTCACCACCGGATTGCGCACGAACTGCGGATCAACGAGATCGGCGATCTTGTCGCGGATCTCGGCCTCGGTCAGTTCCGCCACGTACACCTGTCCCAACTGTGGGATGGTGATGAAACCGCGCTCATCCACGCTGCGCTGAATGACGTAAGGCTGGCCGGGCGCGATGAACTCGAAGACATCGATCGTCAGCAGATCGCCGGGGCCGACTTTGTAGATGACCGGCTCGGCAATCAGATCCGACGGCTGGATCTCCGTCGCCTGGATCGAATCGTCCTGATCGGTTTCGATCACGGCGATGCGGTCGAGAATGGGTACGCGGATCGGCGTCTCGTCGAAGCGGCCCGTCACGGACGGGTCCATGAACGAGTCCCACTGGCAGCCGGTCAGGCTGACCGCGGAAAGGACCATGCCGCAGAGCCCCGCGCGGGCAAAAAACGGCCGCGGCCGCGCGACATTGGAAAGGACGCAGCGCCGCATCGCCAGCGGGCTGCGTCGGGTGAAACTTGTCTCAGAGCGGGTCGAATCGACGGTCATCGTGTCGAACTCCGATGAAGGGAGAATCGGCTGGGCTGCGGCGCGGGCCGCGGGAGGGCGCCGTGGGCCGGAACTCGGCCTTTGGCATCTTATCCGCGGTGAGCCGTGCGTGCCCTGACGATGCAGATCCGTCAAGGCGGTCATCCAGCGACTATCGACCTGACCCCAACGGCGGCCGCAGACTTTCACTCCAGCGCCACCCGATCCAGCCGATGCATAAACTTGAGTTCCCATGAGCAGCCTGAGCCTTTCCAACCTGATCCTCAGCGCCGAGCCGCTGGATTTCCGCCGGCGCAAGCCGCAGTGGATCCGCGCGCGGCTGCCCGGGGGAGAGAAGTACCACGAACTGCGCGATTTGGTCACGGGCCACAACCTCCACACCGTCTGTGAAGAGGCCAAGTGCCCCAACATGGGCGAGTGCTGGGCCGACGGGGTCGCCACCATCATGATCCTCGGCGATGTCTGCACGCGCTCGTGCGGCTTCTGCCATGTCAAGACCGGCCGGCCGCCGGTGCTCGACGTCGATGAGCCGGGTCGCGTGGCCGACGCCGTGCGGATCATGAATCTCAGGTACGTGGTCATCACCAGCGTCAACCGAGACGAGCTGCCCGATGGCGGAGCGTCGATCTGGGCTGAGACCATCCGCCAGACGCACGCCATGTGCCCCGACACGAGCGTCGAGGTGCTGATACCGGACTTCTGCGGCAAATGGGACGCGCTGCAGAAGGTGATCGACGCCGAACCCGAGGTGCTCAGCCACAACATGGAAACGGTGCGGCGGATGTACCGCACGGTCCGCCCCCAGGCGAAGTACCATCGATCGATCGAGTTGCTGCGCCGCTGCAAGGACGCCGGGCTGGTCACCAAGACGGGGATCATGGTCGGCATCGGCGAGCGCGATGACGAAGTGCTCGAACTGATGGACGATGTGCGAGCCGGCAGCGATTGCGACATTCTCACCATCGGCCAGTACCTTCAGCCGACGCGCAACCACCTGCCCGTGGATCGCTGGGTCGATCCTGGCGCGTTCGAGCGCTTCCGGCGGGAGGGTCTCGAGCGAGGCTTCCGCGGCGTGGAAAGCGGCCCGATGGTGCGCTCGAGTTACCATGCAGACAAGCAGGCGGCCCCGCTCGTGCGGCCGAGGTCAAAGTCGCTCAACGCCGAAGCGCTGGGCGGCTGAGCGCGCCTCACCTTTCAGGAATGTCAACCTGATTGGGCGCAAGCCGGTTGACCGGCCCCCGGCGCGTGCGATCCTTGCGCATGATTCATAAAACCGCAGTTGCAGTGATCGCGAGCCTGTCGCTTCTGGTGGGTTGCAAGGGACCGGGCGATCGGATGGTGCGCCCCTTGCCCGACCCCAATGAGCCAGTCGCAGAGGTTGATGTGCATGAATTGCGCCTCTTCAACGGCATGAACGGCTCGCCGATGCAGTGGGAGGATCTCGTCCGGGCGGCCGGCGAGGCCGACGTCGTGCTCATCGGCGAGAGGCACGGCCACCCGATCGGGCTCGCCACGGCGTTACGGCTGTGGGAGCAGGTCGCGGCGGCGCAGCCCGACGCGGCGCTGAGCATGGAGTTCTTCGAGCGCGATGAGCAAGTCTCGCTTGATGACTACCTCACGGGAGTCACTGAAAAGGAACCGGAGTTCTGGGCCGCGGCTGACCGGTTCGCATCGAACTATCCTCCGGGCCACCGGGCCATGGTCGAGACGGCCAGGGCCAACGGACAACCGGTCATCGCCGCGAATGCTCCCCGTCGGTATGTCACAAAAGCACGCCTCGATGGCTTCGATTCGCTGCGTCAACTCAGCGCCGAGCAGCAGAGGTTGTTCGTCGTTCCCGAGTCGCTCACCGGCGGCCGGTATCGCGAGAAGTTCTTTGAAATGATGGGGGACCACGGCGAGGGGAGCCCGAACCCGAATGCGCCGCCGGTCGACGGCGAGGGCTACTACCGCGCGCAGAACATGTGGGACGCCACGATGGCTGATTCAATCCTGTCGGCCGTCGCCCAGGGGCGGCACCCGGTTGTGCACGTCGTTGGGCAGATGCACTGTGACTACTCCGGCGGCACGGTTTCGCGCATTGCCGATCAGCGCAGCGACGTCCTCCTCTGGACGATTTCGATGGTGAACGACTGGTCCGACACGCTGCGCGAAGAGGATGAGGGCCGCGCGGATTGCGTTATCTACGTCGGACCGGATTCCGAGAAGCGGATGCGGTAGGTCGACGACTGGTTCATATCGCGATGTCCACGCCCGGGTAGATGCCCCGGAACAACGCATTGCTCCACCAGATTCGGTTTTCCGAAGCGTTACTGCTCAAATCGAATCCCCTGGGCCAGCGGCAGTTCGCTGCCCCAGTTGATCGTGCAGGTCTGGCGGCGCATGTAGGCCTTCCACGCGTCCGATCCTGACTCGCGCCCGCCGCCGGTGTCCTTTTCGCCGCCGAACGCGCCGCCGATTTCGGCTCCGCTGGTTCCGATGTTGACGTTCGCGATGCCGCAATCGGAGCCGGCGTGGCTCAAAAAGCGCTCCGCCCTTCGCACCGAATCCGTGAAAATCGCGCTGCTCAGCCCCTGGTCCACCGCGTTCTGCTCCGCAATAGCCGTCTCGAGATCGTCGAACTCGATGAGATAGAGAATGGGAGCAAACGTCTCCTCGTGCACGATGGGCATGGACGCGGCGGCGCGGATGATCGTGGGCTCGACGAAGTAGCCGGTTCGCTGCAGGCGATTGCCGCCGAAAAGCACCTCACCGCCCTGCGCCCGCGCCTGGTCAACGGCCTTGATCATCGCCTCGACGGCGCCGACATGGATCATCGGCCCCATGAGCGTGTGCGGATCGAGCGGATCGCCGATGCGCGGCAGGATGGTCTCGTAGGCGCTGATAAGTCGGCCGGTGACCTCTTCGGCCGCGCCGCGCTGGACAAACAGCCGCCGTGTCGTCGTGCAGCGCTGGCCGGTGGTGCCCACGGCCCCGAAGACGACGGCGCGCGCCGCCAGATCGAGATCGGCGTCATCGCAGATGATCAGCGCGTTGTTGCCGCCCAGTTCGAGCAGTGTTCGTCCCAACCGCGACGCCACCACCTGCCCGATGTGGCGGCCCATTCTGCACGAGCCGGTGGCCGAGATCAACGGCAGGCGCTTGTCGCGGATCATGGCTTCGCCGACCTGCTCATCCGTGCCGATGATCAACTCGAACACGCCTTCGAGATCGTGTGCTCGCATGACTGCTTCGACGGTTTCGTGCAGCGCGATCGCGGTCAGCGGGGTGAGCAGTGACGGCTTCCAGATCATCGTGTCGCCACACACGGCCGCGACCATCGCGTTCCAGGCCCACACCGCCGCTGGAAAATTGAATGCGGTGATGATCCCGATCGGCCCGAGCGGGTGCCACTGTTCGTACATGCGATGCTGCGGCCGTTCGGAGTGCGTCGTCATGCCGTAGAGTTGGCGCGACAGGCCTACGGCGAAGTCACAGATGTCGATGCACTCCTGGATCTCGCCGATGCCCTCGGCTCTGATTTTGCCCATCTCGAGAGAGATCAGTTCGCCCAGCGGCTCGACTCGTTCGCGGATGGCCAGTCCGATCTGCCGCACGATTTCGCCGCGCCTGGGAGCCGGAACGAGCCGCCACTTGCGAAACCGGTCGGCGGCGCTCACGACCGCTGCGTCGTAGTTGACGCGGTCGGACAGGCGCACCCATGCAATCGACTCAGCTGTGGTGGGATTCTCCGTGGCGATCCACTGGCCCTCCGAGGGGCGCGCCTTGGACACGAGGGGATGAGTGTCGAGCCCGAGGGTCGAGAGAAGTCTGGAGGCAGTCATGGGTAGTTGTAGCCGGGCCCTGCGGGCGGTTCCGAGTCGGCTGGCGCGAACTTGCCAAAGACGCTCCACGATGCAAAGATATCCGAACAAATACCGATCGCCGCCGGCACGTTGCCCGGCTTCAACTCGATCGGGTGATCAATTGCAGGAGAGACGTCATGAATCGGCTTTGCATCTTCGGCTGGTCGGCCGCCGCGGCGGTTGCGCTTGCATCATTCACCGGTTGTGCTTCGTCCGACGAACCGGAGATGGATCCGGAAGAGATGATGGCCCAGTGGGAGGCCATGAACCAGCCCGGCGAACATCAGGAGCACCTCAAGTCCATGGTCGGCACCTGGGACGTCGTCAACACCATGTGGATGGAGCCAGGCGGCGAACCCATGGTCTCGACCGGCGTCGCGGTCAATCGCATGATCATGGACGGCCGCTACCTCGAAGGCGAGTACGAGGGCGAGTGGGAGGGCGAAAAGTTCACCGGCAAGGGCCTCACCTGCTATGACAACATGACCGGCAAGTACATCAACGTCTGGGGCGATTCGATGTCCACGGGCCTGATGACCTCTGAGGGTCACTGCACGCAGGACGGCAAGGTGTTCAACTTCGAGTGCGAGATGAACCTCGGTGAGATGGGCGGCATTCAGAAGTGCCGCGAGGTCATCACCATCGTGAGCCCGGACAAGTACACGTTCGAGTGGTTTGAGAAGCGCGGCGGCGACGAAATGAAAACCATGGAAATCGTGTACACCCGCAGGCGCTGAAGCGATTTCACCCGCGAATCCCGGAGGCCCGCGCTTGACGAGCGCGGGCTTTTTTTGTGGTGCGCCGCTCCGCTTCAGGCCCGCAACTGATGTGAGTGCTTGATGCCAAGGCTCTCGTAGATGCGGCGCGTCGCGGCGGACCGGTTGAGCGTGTAGAAGTGCAGCCCGCGTACCTGGTGGTCGAGCAGGCGGCGGCACTGGTCGGCCGCCCAGTGAGCGCCGACGCTGGCTACGCGCTCGTCATCATCGCCCGCCCGGGCCAGGGCCCGCAACAGTTCGGCCGGCAGGCGCGCCCCGCTCAGGCTCGCCATGCGCTTGACTCCGGCGATGGATTGGATCGGCATGATGCCGGCCACGATGGGCTTGCTGATGCCGACCAATTCGCAGCGCTCGACAAAGTCGTAGAAGTCGCGATTGTCGAAGAACAGCTGCGTGATGACCACGTCA
Source organism: Phycisphaerales bacterium (assembly GCA_020852515.1). Lineage (NCBI taxonomy): Bacteria > Pseudomonadati > Planctomycetota > Phycisphaerae > Phycisphaerales > Phycisphaerales bacterium. The sequence continues at coordinate 57,208 of JADZAS010000023.1, read as the reverse complement.
GCGCCCGCGTCCACCTTGCGCTTGAGGTTGTCGAGATCAAGCATCTTGTCGGTCGTCTCGGGGTGCCCTTCCGGATACCCGGCCACGCCGATCCCCAGCGCTGGGAACTCCTTGCGGATGAACGCGACGAGGTCGCTGGCGTAGCGGAACCCATCCGCGGGTGGCTCGAAATGCTCGGCGCCGGGCGGCAGGTCGCCGCGCAAGGCCAGCACGTTTTCGACTCCTCCCTCGACGTAACTCTGCAGGATCTCTGCGATCTCGCGGCGCGAGGAGTTCACGCACGTGAGATGCGGCACGGTCGTCAGCGTCGTGTCGCGCCTCAGGCGGAGTACGAGTTCCCGCGTGCGGTCGCGCGTCGATCCCCCGGCGCCATACGTGACGGAGACGAACGAGGGCCCGAGCGGTTCGAGCCCGGAAACCGTCGAATACAGCGTCCTCGCGGCTTCATCCGACTTGGGCGGAAAAAACTCGAAGGAAATGCTCGGTCGATGATCGGCCAGGATCTGGTCGAATCGCATGCCTGCTCCAGTGGCGCGCCCGCGCGGCGCTTGTCCGTGGACCCAAGCGAGTGTAAACGCCCGGGCGCGCTGGTCAACGCAGTCGCGTCACGCCGGCTTGACTCACAATCAGCAGCGCTGCATCATCCTTCATCCATTTTGACACCAACAATGCCACGGCATGAGAGGAGATTCAAGTGCTTCGATCGCTCAATTCAATACTGTTTGCCCTGCTGCTTCTGACCCTGGGCGCCTGTTCGTCGGTGACTACTACGCACCTGCTCGGCGAGCCGATTGATGCCGAGCAGGCGGCCAGGCTCGAAGGCGCGTGGGTCGGCGGCGATTCGATCTTCTTCGTGCACCACCTCGGCGAGGGCAAGACGCACGTCGGCACCACCCGGTGGAACGACGGCGAGCAGAAGTTCACGATCGAGCAGGACACAGTCTTTGTTCGCGCCGTGGGCGAGGCCGTCATCCTGCAGATCGCCGAACAGCGCGAGCAGGAGAGCGAAACGCGCTATTCGCTGACGCGGCTGCTGATCACCGAATCGGGAGAGATCATCTACTTAGCAGCCGATGCGGACCGCTTCGCCGCGGCCATCAAGCGAGGCGAACTCAAGGGTGAAGCCCAGGGAGACGGCGAGGTGGTCGAGGGGTTTGCCGCGACCCAGTCGAAGAACGTGCACCTCACCGGCGCCAAGGCGGAAATCGACGCGTACCTGACTCCTGAAAGGCTCAGCCTGCTCTTTCCCGTTGAGGCGAGCGGCGTGCTGCGGCGCATCGAGAACGTCGAAATCGAATGAGGCTCAGTCCTCGGCACGCTCGCCATCGGGCGCCATGCGCACGATAAGGGGATCGAACCGGCCGACAACGTCCACGAGATCATCCTGCTGGGCCATGACCTGCCGGATGTCCTTGTACGCCATCGGCGCCTCATCGAGACCGGCGCTGAGCAGCGTGATCTCGCGCTCGGCGAGCAGCTTCTTCACATGCGACCAGCGGAAAGACCTTCGCGCTTCGGAGCGGGACATGGCGCGCCCGGCGCCGTGCGAAGCGGAGTTGAGCGAGGCGGCGCTTCCCTTGCCGCGCACGATGAAGCCGGGATCGGCCATCGAGCCGGGGATGACCCCCAGCACGCCAGTACCGGCGGGAGTGGCGCCTTTGCGGTGAACGATGACCTCGCGACCGCCGTGTTCCTCTTTCCATGCAAAGTTGTGGTGGTTCTCCACGCCGGCGATCGCGCGTGCTCCGAGGTTTCGCACCACACCCTCGTGGATCAGCGCGTGGTTGGCCGAGGCGTAGGCGCCCATCAGTTCCATTGCCGCCCAGTACTCGCGGCCGGGATCGGTGTCGAGATCGAGCCAGGCCAGGTGTCGCAGCGCCTTGGGCAGTTCCGGGTGCAGTTCCATCGCCAGTTTCGAATAGTGATTGGCCACGGCAAAGCCGGCGCCCCGGCTGCCGCTGTGACTGAGCAGTGCGACGTATTCGCCCGCGGCCAGGCCCAGGTCCGGCTCGTCGAGCGTCAGGCGACCGAACTCGACGAAGTGATTGCCCGAGCCGCTGGTGCCCAGTTGCCACCACGCCTTGTCGCGCGCCTGCCGCGTCACGGGGCTTACAGACCAGTCCATCTGCAGCACCGGATGATCGCGCTTCTTCTCCCACCTGGCGCCCATGCCAAACGACGTTTCCGCCGTCAGAGCGTTTGAGAGCCGATCCACCTGGCCGCGCAGCGCGTTCACCGGCAGATCGAGCACGCTCAGCTTCATGCGGCAGGCAATGTCCACACCGACCGCGTACGGGATCACGGCATTATCCGTAGCGAGCACGCCGCCGATGGGCAGTCCGTAGCCGACGTGCGCATCGGGCATCAGCGCAGCCGAGACGCTCACGGGCAGTTCGCACGCGTTGCGCATCTGCTCGATGGATGCGGGATCAAGGTCCAGGCCCCACGAGTTCCATTGCACGGAGCCGCACAGTTCGGTCCGGAAAGGCATGCTGTCGCCTCGGGTTCGTTCCAGGAGGATCAATAAGCCGCGGCGAGCGCGGCGTTGCGCTCAAGCGAGAGCAGGCCGCGCTTGATGCCCAGCGCATCGCTGGCGCTGTTGGTCGTGCCCGCATAGCCGTGCAGCCTGCCATCGCTGGCCACGACGCGATGGCATGGCACAATGACCGAAAGCGGGTTGCAGCGCATCGCCTGTCCCGCGGCGCGCGAAGCCATGCGCGAACCCGCCATCTCCGCCAGTTCGGCGTACGAGCGCACCTGCCCGTGCGGAATGCTCCGGCAAGCCTCCCAGCAGCGGCGCTGGAATTCGGGGCCCTCGGGTGTTGGCACGTCGGACCAGTCGGGGATGGCGTCGCCGGCAAAGTAGCCGCGCAGGCGATCCGCGACGTGGTCGAGCCATGGCGAGTTGCCTTTCCTGCGGACATGGCCGCCTTCATCCGCCAGCTGCCGCCATTGCGATCGCAGCGACCCATCAGCGGACAAGTGGATAATCAACTGTCCGATTGCCGCAGGGATGACGCGCGTGGCAGCGCTGCACTGGTGGGCTCTCATCTCTGACCTCCGGGATGGCGGTGTCATGCGCGGACGATTCGGCAGACGCGCCGCTTGCCCACGCGGAGGATGATACCGTCCGCTTTGAGCGGCACCGTCAGCGTCGGATCGGAGACCTTCTGCTCGTCGATGCTCACGCCGCCCTGGGCGACCAGTCGGCGGGCCTCGTTGTTGCTGGCGGCAAAGCCGACTTCGCGCATCAGGTCGAGCACGCCCGCCGACTCGAGCGCCAGCCGGTGCGTCTCCAGATCGGCTGGAAGATTGCCCTCGCGAAACCGGGACGCGAATTCCTGCGCCGCGCGCTGTGCCGCTTCGGGCCCGTGGAACCGCTTGACGATTTCGCGGCCGAGTCGCTCCTTGGCCTGGCGCGGGTGCGTGCGCTGCGCATCGCACAGCGCTTCGATCTCGTCGGCGGGGACGGCGGTGCACAGCGTGAACCACTCGGACATGAGGTCATCCGGGATCGACATCGTCTTGCCGAACATCTCGTCGGCGCTCTCCGTCACGCCGATGTAATTGCCCAGCGACTTGCTCATCTTCTCGCGCCCGTCGAGCCCTCGCAGGATCGGCATGGTAATCACGATCTGCGGCGGCTGATCGTTGGCGATCTGAAAGTCGCGACCGACGAGGTTGTTGAACGTCTGGTCGGTGCCGCCGAGTTCGACGTCGGCGCGGATGCACACCGAGTCCCAACCCTGCATGAGTGGGTAGAGAAACTCGTGCACCGAGATCGGCTGACCCGCCTTGTATCGCTTGTCGAACGTGTCGCGCTCGAGCATGCGGGCCACGGTCATGTGGCTCGCCAGGCGGATCGTGTCAGCAAACGTCAGTTTCGAGAGCCACTCGCTGTTGCGGCGGACTTCGAGCCGGCTCGGATCGGCGTCGAGCACACGGGTCGCCTGCTCGAGATACGTCTGGGCGTTGGCGTCGATCTCCAGTTCGGTGAGCATCGGCCTCGTCTTGGACTTGCCGGTGGGGTCGCCGATTCGAGCGGTGTAGTCGCCGATGATGAGCACCGCGATGTGGCCGAGATCCTGAAATCGGCGCATCAGGCCGAGGACCACGGTGTGGCCGAGATGGATGTCCGGGCTTGACGGATCGAGGCCAAGTTTCACGCGCAGCGGACGCCCGGCGGCGCTGGCCTTTGCGAGCCTGCCGGCGAGCTCATCGCGCGTGTAGACTGCCGCCGTACCGCGCAGAAGTGCGTCGATCGTCGTATCCGGTTGTGGCATGGCGTGATCCTATCCGTTGGAGGGGGTGGAATCGCCGCGGCGGCGCCTGGCGCAATCATCCTGCTGGAGAGCAGTAACAAATATCGCGCAGCGGTGCTATCGTTATGTCTGGACGTTGCGGTGACGGGGGGACCACGCACGAGCGTGTGCCGGGCGCCGCCTCCAGTCGAGGTAAAGGAACAGCACAACATGGTCAGCATTGCCGACCAGCGCGATCATCTCAACGCGCTGACTGATTGCATCATCGCGATGTCCAGAATTCACGCCGCCGCACCTGCGGAATGGCTGACGGCCGCGGCGGAGATCATCCGAACCCACCTGGCCCCGCGCCAGGTCGTCTCCCTCTGGGACGGGAAAGGGGCGGATGCATCCCGATGGGAGTTCATCCACCTTGGCGTCAGCGCCACCCAGCCCGCGGAGGCCGCCCGCTGGAACAGCCAATTCATGCATACGCTCGACGACGCGGGAATCACTCCCAGCGTGATCGCCGAGACGGTCCAAACGTCCATTGCAGGTCGCCTCACGCGCGGCCGCTACGAATCGGACCACGAACGCCGGACCTTTGAGGCCTACTCGCGCCGGCTCGGCGTCGAATCGCTGGACTACTTCGGGGGCCCCCTGGACAAGGGGGAGCCTCGGCGCGAGACCGGACGGACGCTGTTTCTGTCCGTGTGGTCGGCTGAGCGAGTGGCGGCCGATGACGCAGGACGTCGGGCGGCCCTCCTTCAGGCCTGGCGGGCTGCGGAAGGGCTGTACATCGAGGCCATGAGCAAGGGACCCGCCCGCATGGCGTCGCTTCGCCAGCGCCTCACGCCTGGGCAGTTGCGCGTTGCCGAAATGCTCGCCCAGGGCCTGAGCAAGCGCGAAGTCGCCGCCAGGCTCCAGCGCAGCGAGCACACCATCCACGACCACACCAAGTCGATCTACCAGGCACTCGACGTCAGCACGCGAGCCGAATTCATGGCGCTCTGGTCGGGAACGGCTGAACGGGCCGAATAGCGGTCACACGCGAAACAGCGCACCGGCCTTTCGGCCCATGAGCACCGAAGCGCCCGTCAGCGTCACGATGAGCAGCAGCATGCCCCAGACGCCCATGGCCGACGCGATGTACTCGCCGTCTCCCAGACGCTGGTAGAGCGTGTAGATCGCCTTGGTCATCGGGTAGTGCACCTCGCGCTGCGCGAGGATCAGCGAGTCGGAGACTTCGAGCATCGAGAAGCTGAACACGAGCAGGCCGCCTGCAATCAGGTTCGCCATGATCAGCGGCAGCGTGATGACCGAGAGCGTCCGCAGCGGCCCGGCGCCGAGGTTGCGAGCCGCCTCTTCGAGTTCCACGGCGGTCTGTTCGAGGCCCGCAGTCACCGAGCGCACCATGTACGGCAGGCGGCGAACGGCGTAGGCAATCACGAGCAGCAGCAGGGGATTGGCCTCCGGACCAAGGACGTCGAACCGTTCGGCCAGCGGCGCCAGCCATGCTCGCCAACCCTCCGCCTCACGGCCCCAGCTGAAGGGCGGAGCCAACGTCATCGCCACGTAGCCGAAGGCGAGCACCATGCCCGGCACGGCCAGCGGCAGCATGGACAGCGCATCAAGCAATCCGCGCCCGAACACCCGGCCGCGCGCGATGAGGTATCCGATGAGCGTGCCGATCACCAGCGTGAGCAGCATCGAAATCGTCGCGTACTTGAGCGAATTGGCAATTGAGCCCATCGCCAGGCTGTGGCCGAGCGCATCGCTGTAGTGATCCGTTGTCCACTGCAGCGGGAGCACGGAGTGGTACCACTGGCCGGGTGCGGCGAAACTCGCCGCGATCACGCCGATGTGCGGCAGCATTGCCGGAACGATGACCGCCGCGAACAGCAGCCAGGCGCCCAAAGTCCCCGCCGGTCCCAGCGGCCGCTCTTCGGATCGGATTGACGCCTTGGAGTACATCGCATGGCCGCGCGAGCCGAAGACGCCTTTGCCCAGCGCGTACAGCAGCATTGCCGCGACCAGCATGACTACCGTGAGCGCGTAAGGCTGGGCCGACGACTCCATCTCCTTCAACTGGTAAAACACCTGCACGGGCAGTACGTGGCGCATGTCGAACATGAGCGGCGTGCCCAGTTCGGTAAATGACCACACAAAGACAATCGTGGCGCCTGCAAAGATCCCCGGCCGGATGAGAGGCAGCGTGATGCGCCGGAAGCGCAGCCAACCGCCGGCGCCAAGGTTGCGGCCGGCTTCGTCGAGCGTGGGATCCAGATTCGCCAGGGCGGAGAGCACGTTCAGGTAGACAATCGGGTAGAGGTGCAGCGCTTCGACGATGACCACGCCCCAGAACTTGCCCTGCCCGAGCACGTCGAGTTCGGTTCCCAGCAGCGCGTTGAGCGAACCGGCCCGGCCGAGGATGTGCTTCATGCCGATGGCGCCCACGAACGGCGGCAGCACGAGCGGCACGAGCACCAGCGCGTTCCAGAGCCGCTTGCCCGCAAAGGCGTATCGCGCCGAAACGACGGCCAGCGGCAGCGACATCGCGACCGCCAGGGCCGTGGTAACTGCGGCGATCATCGCCGAGCTCGCCAGGCTCTCGCGAAGCGACGGGTCGGCAAAAACAAGCCGGATCGGCGCCAACGAAAACGCGCCATCCGGGCCGACAAAGCCGCCCCGCACGGTGAGCACAATGGGCCAGATCAGGAACACCGCCAGCACCGCCAGCAGCGCCAGAACCAGAACCTGTTGCCCAAGCAGCCGAAGTCTCATGCGGTCGAAACAGTAGACCGCGGCGACGGGCGCGGCCGATTCACAAAGCGCAAGGAGCCATCGCTTCATTTCCGAGCGCTTCACGCGCCGCGCGGATGCAACGACTCGGCGACCTACACTCGTGCCATGTCCAGCGGACCGGAGCAACACGACCAGCCGGAGGCGCCCGTGGATCGCGCGCCGATCGCCGGCGAACTCGCCAAGACGCCGATTGAAAGCGCGCGGCCGCTGCTTGAGGATGTGACGGCCGAGTCTCCGCTCGATCAGACGGTTGCGCGGATTCTCTCCGCGCCTGAACTCGTCAATGTCGACGTGCTCGCTCCGGCGGTGCAGGCCCTCGAGCCTGCCGACGCCGCCGACGCCCTCGAAGAGATCGAGATGGATGCCGCGGCCAACGTGGTCGTGCGCATGCCCGAAGACGAGGCGGCCGCCGACATCGCCGCGATGGAGACGCCCTGGGCCGTCGAGGTGCTCCGGCAGGTGATGACCGACTACGGTGCGGAGATCGCCTGCCGCTACCTCGACCGGATGGAAGCCGACGACGCCGTCGACATCCTCCAGGCCATGACCGAGGAGGAGCGCGAGCGCCTCTTTGACGTGCTCCCGCCCGCCAGCGCCGTGCATCTCAAGCAACTGCTGCGATTCGATCCCGAGACGGCCGGCGGCATGATGACCATCGAATTTGTCAAGGTGCGGCGCGACGCCACGGTGGCGCAGGCCATCGAGTCGCTCCGCCGCCAGCATGACGTCGAGTTTAACCAGGTCTATTGCGTGGATTCGAAGCAGCACCTCGTGGGCACGGTGTCGCCCAAGAGCCTGATCGTCGCGTCGGCTACGGATCCGATCGAAGATCTGGTCGACGACGAACTGGACTACCTGCGCCCCGAAACCGACCGCGAAGAGATCGCCGCCGCGTTTGAGCGTTACGACTACAACGAGATGCCCGTGGTCGATCACGCCGGCCGGCTGCTGGGCATCGTGACGGTCGATGACGTGCTCGACATCATCCGCGCCGAGCACACCGAAGACGCGTACAAGATGGTCGGCGCCGGCATGGGCGAGGCGGTCTACAGCAGCATCTGGCAGAAGTTTCGCGGACGCTTTCCCTGGCTGGTCGTGAACGTCTTTACGTCCATGGTGGCGGCGATGGTGGTGCTGCAGTTCGATCACCTCATTGCCGAACTGGCGATCCTTGCCGTCTTGATGCCCGTCATCGCCAACCAGGCCGGCAACGCCGGCCAGCAGTCGCTGGCGGTCACGCTGCGCGGCCTGGTGCTGGGCGAAGTCCGCGGCCGGCGAGCCTGGCCGCTGGTGCGGCGCGAAGTCACCGTGGGCGTGCTCAACGGGTTCCTCGTCGGTGCGTGCATTGGACTGATCGTGGCGGCGATGACGCTGCTTGGCCTGCGCAGCGTGCAGTGGGAACTGGGAATCGTCATAGCGCTGGCCATGACCGCGTCAGTGGGGACGGGCTGCCTGGCGGGCTCGGCGATGCCGCTGGTGCTCGATCGGTATGGCTTCGATCCGGCAACGGGATCGACGATTTTCCTGACCATGGTGACGGATTCGGTCAGTTTTCTCACCTTCCTCGGCCTGGCGAGCGTGCTCCAGCGGCTGCTGCTGGCACCGCCCGGCGGCTGAACGGCGCGCGACGCCCGGAGGGGGCCCGAAAATCATTGACGCCAACCACTTGACGAGTGCCTGACCGGGCGAGACACTGTTGGACCCGCACGCCGTGCTTGCGGCCGGCGCGGAACGTGTCGGAACGGGTCAGGCGCGCTCTCGGCCCATCGACGGAGCTGAGCGAACGCCCATCGAACGGAATTCGCCTCCTGGAGGTCTCGGACAATGGCGTCAAGATCGAATAGCGGCATGGGGGTGCTGGTGGCCCTGGTCATCTTCATCATGCTCACCATCACGCTGCTGCTGCTGCTTATGCTCTTTTACACCAAGGCGGACAAAGAAGCGCAGGCGCGCGAATCCGCCGAAGCCGCTGCCCGCGAGTTCATCCGCCAGGACGAGCGCAACCGCGACGACATCACGCGGCTCAAGAGCGAAGCGTCCGCCGAGGGCAAGAGCGTCGTCATGTACCTCCGCGATCAGATCCAGACCACGATGCGCAAAGTCGCTGGAAACGCGAACCTCTCGCCTGCGCGGCTGGGCACGCAACTCGAGCAACTGGGCATGGCCGAGGGTGAGTCCCTCACCGGACTGGTGACGACCCTGCGAACCGAACTCAAAGACGCTCAGGATCAGATCGATTCCCTCGAATCCGAATTGAACAACGCGCACACGCGCCTGGGCGAAGAAGTCGCGCGCCGGGAGCAGAACCAGAAGGACTACGAGGCGACCGTCGCAGCGCTCAAGGCCGACATCGACGCCACCAAGGCTCGCGCCGACCGTTATCAGCAGCAGGTGCTCCAGTCCGAGCAGAACATGGACGCTCGCGTGCAGGAAATTCGCGACAACCTCGAGCAGCGGATCGCTTCGCTCACCGAGCAGCTCGAGCGCCGCGACGTGACGATCGCCGGTCTGCAGGACAACGTCACCTCGCTCCAGACGCGGCTCCGAGAGACCTCGATCAGCAGCGTGGACGAAGGCCAGCAGACCGACGGTGAAATCGTCCGCATGGTGGGCAATGACGAGGTGTTCATCAACCTCGGCCAGAAGCAGCACGTTGTGCTCGGCATGACCTTCAACGTGTACGGCTCGACCTCCGAGATGCGGCCCGACGCCGCCGGCCAGGTGCCTCAGGGCAAGGCGACGATCGAAGTCACCCGCATCGGCGATACGACCTCCACGGCCCGCATCATCCGCGCCACGCCGGGCCGCGCCGTCGTCGAAGGCGACCTCATCGTCAATCCCGTCTATGACCGCAACAAGGAATACCAGTTCTTCGTCTTCGGCGATTTCGATCTCGACGGGGAGAACGGCACGAGTTCGCTGGAAACGGAAATCGTTCGGTCCCGCATCAAGGAGTGGGGCGGCAACATCCGTGACCAGTTCTCCGGCGACATCGACTTCCTCGTGCTGGGCGTCGCGCCGACGATGCCGCTGCAGCCCCGTTCGGACGCCACCCCGCCCGAGGTCATGCGCTATCGCCGCGAGCGGCAGTTCTATGACGACTATCAGAACCTGCTCGATCGCGCTCAGAAGCTCTCGATTCCCGTGCTCAACCAGAATCGCCTGCTGACGCTGATTGGTTACTACGGGAACTGAACCGGCGGACAGCCAGAATGTCCTTTCAGCCCCGCGCTCCGGCGCGGGGCTTTTCATATCCTCTTCGGCCCGTTGCAGTCGATGACGAAGATGAGCCGTGGCGCGTAACGAGTCCTACATCCTCAATCAGTCTGCGTACGTGGGCGTGCGCGCCTTGGGCACGCTCATGCAGTGCTTTGAGGTCAACGACGTCATGGCGGCTGTGGGGGGGATCGGCGATCTGTGGTATCGCCGCGACCAGCGACGCAGGGAGCGATCACTGGCCCACATTCGAGCCAGCCTGCCGCACCTGAGCGCCGGCGAATCAAGCGAGTTGTGCCGGCTGTCTATGCGCCACCTGCTTCAGACCTTCGCAGTCGAGTTGCTCTTCACGCCCAGGCTCGTCACGCCGAGCACCTGGCCGCGCTATGTGCGGCTGGGCGACGTCCGCCGCGCGATGCCGATACTGACTGCCGACCGGCCCGCGATCTTCCTCTCGGGCCACTGCGGCAATTTCGAACTGCTCGGCTTCACCCTGGCCACGTTTGGCTTTCCGATGACGGCCCTGGCCCGCCCGCTCGATCTCCCGCGCCTCAGCGACTGGCTCTTTGACATCCGCGAGAAGCGCGGCATGACGATCCTCACCAAATTCGGCGCCACCGAGCAGGTCGCGCAACTCATCGAGCAGGGGCGCCGCGTCGCATTCATCGCCGACCAGAACGCGGGCGATCGAGGGCTGTTTGTGCCATTCTTCGGCCGGCTGGCCTCGGCGTACAAGTCCATCGGACTGCTGGCCATGCGCTACGACGTGCCGATCATCTGCGGCTTCGCCCGGCGCGATCGGCCCGACGTGTTCCGCTACACGCTGGACCTGGCCGACGTCATCGAGCCTGCCGACTGGAAGTGCCAGAGCGACCCGCTGTACTACATCACCGCCCGGTACACGCGCTCGATCGAGGAGATGGTGCGGCAGGCCCCCGAGCAGTACTTCTGGGTGCATCGCCGCTGGAAGTCGCGGCCGCCGCACGAACGGGCCGGCAGGCCGGTGCCCGACTCGCTCCGCGAGAAGATCGCCGCGCTGCCGTGGATAACCGATTCGGAAGTGCAGCAGATTATCGAGCAGAGCGAGCGCGAATCGGCACTGGCCCGATAGCCCGCGGTTGGACGATCATTTTGCCCATCACCAACGTGCACGCCGCGCGGGGTAAACCCCCGTATCGATTGTTCCGATGTTGCCTGTTGTTCATTCCCGGGGGGATTGACAGGCCATGCCGGTTCCATCGAGGGTCCATTGCCATGCCGCGTGAGAAAGATGTATTGACGACCGGGGAAGTCGCCAAAATCTGCAATGTCGCGCCTCGCACCGTGTCCAAGTGGTTCGACTCGGGGCAGCTGCGCGGCTACCGGATCCCCGGCTCCAAGGACCGGCGCATCCCGCTCAACGGCCTCATCCGATTCATGAAGCAGCACGGCATTCCGCTCGAGGGCCTTGTCTCCGGCCAGACCCGCGTGCTCGTCGTTGACGGCGAGCAGGAGATCGTGGACACGCTTCAGAAACTCCTCGCCGAACACGGCAACTACGAGGTCCGCACGGCGACCGCCAGTTTCGGCGCGGGCATCGAGTGCGAGCGCTTCCGCCCCAACGTCCTGCTCACCGACATCGACATCGAGCGCATCGACGGCCGGGGATTGGCAAAGATGGTCCGCTCGCAGGACGACCTGCAGATGACCAAGATCATCGGCATGAGCGCCAAACTCACCGACGGGCAGACGCACCAGTTGCGAATGTCAGGCTTTGACGGCTTCCTCAAGAAGCCCTTCAACCTGCGCCAGGCCATCGCCGCGATCGAAGAAGTCCTCGCGCTGGTGTATTGAACGGTCTCGGGGTTCGGGCCGCTCGCGCAACGAGTGCTACAGCGGCTTGCGCTTTGGCTCGCCGGGCAATCGCGGATACTGCCGCGGCGTCTTGCGCTGCTTTTCGATCACGACAATCCGCCCAGTCGGAGTAGAGATCGTTTGCGCATGCACGGCGTGCAGCGCGTGCAGTGCCGCTCTGGCGTCTGACAGTTCGGCATCGGCCTTCTCGCCTTTCACGGCGAGAACAAACCCGCCGATCTTGGCCAGCGGCACCGTCAACTCGAGCAGCACGCGAAGCGGGCCAACCGCGCGCGCGATCACGGCATCAAACTGTTCGCGAAAGGCGTGATGGTCGCGGCCGAGGGTTTCCGCGCGCCCCTGTACGACTCGCGCGTTGCTCAGTCCGAGCGTCTCGATCGCTTCGCGCAGAAAGGCCGCCTTCTTTCCAGTGGCCTCGATGAGTGTGAATGACACGTCGGGCAGGCAGATGGCCAGAGGAACGCCCGGCAGGCCGCCGCCACTGCCCACATCAGCAACCGTTTCGGCGCCGCTGTCCGCCAGCGGCCCGATGAGCGTGAGGCTGTCGAGAATGTGCCTTTCCCACGCCTCGTTCTCGTCGCGGATCGCGGTGAGGTTGAACTGCTCGTTGCGCCGCAGCAGCAGCTCGAGGAATCGCTGAAGGCGCGGCAGATCGCCGGAGTCGAGTTCGATGCCCAGATCAGCCAGACGCTGTTCAAAACCCGGCGGGATCATGCCGCCCGCTGTCGTCTCGGCCGCGCCGCGAAGATCGAGCCGATGATCAGCAGCGTCGCGGTGCCCGGCGTGGGAATGCGCCAGCCGCCATTGAGCGCGAAGTCGAGCAGCTCGTTTTCGGAGTACAACTCGAAGCCGGCGTTCCACTCCAGATTCATCGTCCTGATGAGTTCGTTGGCGATCAGTGCATTGCTGACCGCGGTGGGGTGGATCTCGTCGGCGAACATGTCCGTCGTGTGGCCGTGCTGGGGCGGGCCTTCGAGGGTGATGTGGCCGATCTGGGGCGGATTGTTGACAAAGTCCGCGAGGATCGACCACACGTCCAGCACCAGCACGTTGTCAAAGTGATCGAGCGAGCGGATGAACGCGTTGGCCCGCTCGGTGTGAGCCCGAAGATTCGCCTGCTGCTGGCCGCTCAATTGCTCCCAGTAGCGCGGCGTGAGCGTGATGTCAGGAATGGTCCACAGCACGGCTTTGACGTCGGGGCGCGAAGTGGAAGCCAGGTCGGCGGTGTAGGTGCGCCAGTTGCGCAGCAGCGTGTTGATGACGCGATCGGCCTGGCGGTTCGTCCCGGGCGCGTTGTTGTAGAGCAGGGAATCGTTGTTGAGAATATCGTTGCCGCCCATCTCCATCTGGAACAGCGTCGCCTTGTTCTCAAAGCCGAAGGTGATGTTGAACTGATACAGCCCGACTTGCAGTCCAACGTTGTCCGACGTGAAGCCGGCAACCGCGTAGTTCGAGAGCTCGTTGCCCTGCAGACGGTTCTTGTCGAAGACCAGTTCCATCGGATCGTGGCCGTACAGCGTCGAGGGCAGGCCGGTGTAGCGCGGCAAAATGCTCTGGTTGTCCGTGAGACTGTCGCCAAAGCACACGACGTGATGGAGATTGACGTCGGCTCTTGCGCCAATTACCGCGCCGAGCACGAGCAAGACGGCGAAAAGACGCTGAAAGCAGGCAGCCCGCATGATCGTTCCCTCCTCGCCCGGGCCGCGCCGTCATCGACGGGGGCCGGGGCGCATCAGCATAGGAGGGATGCGCCCGCGAGTTGCAGGCGCACGACTCAAGCCGGGAAGAGAATCATCCAGCCCACGGCGAACACCGCCAGATCGACGATGAGGTGGCTCACCCAGCCCGGCCAGACGGTGCCGAAGCGGAGGTAGAGCCACGACCAGACCACGCCGCCGATGAACACGCCCACGGAGCCGAGCAGGGTAATGCGCCAGTCAAACTGGAAGCCCAGCGCGAAGACGTGATGGATGGTGAAGAACAGGGCCGAGAGCAGCACCGCCGGCCAGCGCGGCACAAGCACGGCGCAGTGGTGAAACACGAACCATCGCCACACATACTCTTCGAGCAGCGAGTTGATGATGCACAAATACCCGGCCAGCGCGAGGTATTTCCACGCCTTCGTCAGACCGTTTCGCTCCGCGATCGCATGCACGGCGGCGGCGTCGATCCACTGCGTGCCGATGACCAGGTAGCCGCCGATGATGATTGTGGCGATCAACACGCCCAGCCCGAACGCCATTCCAAAGCCCTTTGCCCGGGCCGGGCTGGTCACCTCAATCGGCCGGCGCTCCACAAACCAGAGCCAGAGCAGCGGCAGGAGCAGAATCCAAGCCTTGGAAATGCTGTACACCGCCTGGCCGCGCGGCCCCGGAGCCCAGACGATCGCCGCCAGCACGCCGATGGTCGGCGCGGGGACCAGCAGCAGCAGTGCCGCCAGACTTCGCTGCTTTGCACTCATTACGCCTCGCGAACAGAATCATCATTCCTTGGGAAAGTTCGAACCATCCATTCGCGCCCGCATTGTCACCTGCGCGAGACGCAGGCAACGCGGCCTGCAAGAATCAGCCCATGGCCGAGAACAAAAACACGCCGCCGCTGGGCATGACAGCCGAACAGTTCCGCAGCGCCGGTCACGATCTTATCGATTGGATCGCCGGTTATCTGGAGTACGCGGAGCAGTACCGCGTGCTCTCGCCGGTTGAGCCCGGGCAGGTGCGCGACGCGGTGGAGCGGCCGCTCCCGGAAGGCGGCGAAGCCTGGCCGTCGATCTGGAGCGATTTCGAGCACCACATCATGCCGGGCATCACGCATTGGCAATCGCCGAACTTCTTCGCGTACTTTCCGGCCAACGCGTCATACCCGGCCATTCTCGGCGAACTGCTTTCAGCGGGGCTTGGCGTCAACGGCATGCTCTGGTCGAGCAGCCCGGCCGTGACCGAACTTGAGACGTTCGTGCTCGACTGGCTCGTGGAACTGCTTGCGTTGCCGGAACACTTCAAAGGGGCCGGCGTCATTCAGGACACCGCTTCCAGCGCTTCGCTCTGCGCCCTGCTGTGCGGCCGGGAGCAGGCCCTCGACTGGCGCGGCAACGCGCTGGGCCTCTCGAACCAGTCGGCTCCGCTCGCCGCCTACACCTCGGACCAGGCGCACTCATCCATCGAGAAAGCCGCCATGATCGCCGGGATCGGCCGCGAGAACGTGCGGCTCGTGCCGAGCGACGCTGCCGGCGCCATGAATCCGGATGAACTGCAGCGCCTTATTGCGCAGGACCGGACCGCGGGCCGAGAGCCGTGCTTCATCAGCGCCACCATGGGTACGACATCGTCGCTGGCCATGGACCCGCTGCCCGCCATCGGGCGCATCGCCGCCAAAGAAAACATCTGGTTTCACGTGGACGGCGCCATGGTGGGCACAGCGCTGGCGTGCCCTGAGTTCCGACACATCGCCGAAGGGCTCGAGCTGGCGGATTCATTCTGCGTCAATCCGCACAAGTGGATGCTGACCAATTTCGATCTCGACGCGTTCTACGTGCGGCAGCCGCAGCGCCTCACGCGCACGCTCTCGATCCTGCCCGAGTATCTTCGGGCGGCCGAGTCGGATGAAGTCATCAACTACCGCGACTGGCACATCCCGCTGGGCCGGCGCTTTCGTGCTCTGAAGTTGTGGTTCGTCATTCGCACCTTCGGCGTCAAGGGCATCCGGCGCCACATCCGCGAACACGTCCGGCTCGCCGGCGAATTCGCACAGTGGGTGCGGGCGGATGATCGATTCGAACTTGCCGCGCCCCCGAGTCTCAACCTGGTCTGTTTTCGGCTCAGAGCCGGCGACGGGCCGAGCGAGGCGCTCTTGCACGCGCTCAACCGCAGCGGCCGCATTCACCTCACGCACACGCGCCTGAACGGCCGCTATGCTCTGAGGTTCTGCGTCGGTCAGCCGCGCACCGGCGAACAGCACGTTCGCGGCGCGTGGAAACTGATCAGCGAGGCAGCCGACGAAGTCCTGGAGGGAAACTGAGAATGTACTTAACGCGCGAAGGACTGAAACTGCACTACGAAGTTACGGGTCCCGATCTTGGCCCGCCGGTGCTGCTGATCCATGGCTTTCCTTTCAGCGGCGAGATGTGGCAGCCCATGATCGAGCGGCTCGAGGGCGAGCTGCGACTCATCAACCCCGACCTGCGCGGCCTCGGAGGCAGCGAAGCAGGGGCCGAGGCGACCATGGCCACCTATGTAGACGATTGCGTGGCGCTGCTCGATCATCTCGGCGAGTCTCGACCCGTGACCGTCATGGGTCTGTCGATGGGCGGCTACATCGCGTTCGAGTTCTTCCGCCGTGCGCGCAAGCGAATCAAGGCCCTCATTCTCGCCGACACGCGCGGCACGCCGGACTCCGCCGAAGCCGCAAAGGGCCGCCACGCAACGGCCGACAAGGTGCGGGCCAACGGCAGTCGCATCGTCGCCGAGGGCATGATCGGAAAAGTGTTCGCGGGTTCAGTTGCACCGGAATTGAGAGACAAGTGGTTCGACGTGATGTCGCGATCCGACCCGAAGGGCGTCGCCGCGGCGCTGGGGGCGATGGCGTCGCGACCCGATTCGACGCCGACGTACGCCCAGATCGACGTGCCGACGCTGATCATCGTGGGGGAAGAGGACTCGATCACGCCTCCGGAAGATTCCCGAATCATGCACGAGGCGATTCGCGACTCGAGGCTGGTGATCGTTCCGCGGGCCGGTCATCTGGCTCCCACCGAGCAGCCCGGGCCGGTGGCCGATGCGGTGCGAGCCTTCGTGAAGAGCCTGTAAACGAATCGCGAGGTTTGACTTGCCGCGGCGCAACCGGCATGATTGCCCTGCTTTTCCGATCGATCGCGGCGCTCGAGGCGCGGCAAAGGTGCGTGCATGACTCATCCGCAAGGCCAAGCCCCCGCTCCACTTGACAAAGCCGACCGCTGCGCTGATCTCGACCATCGGCCGCGCGTGCTGCTGGGCAAGATGGGCCTCGACGGGCACGATCGCGGCGTGAAACTCATCGCCCGCGCCATGCGCGACAGCGGCATCCACGTCATCTACTCGGGTCTCTGGCAGACGCCGCGCTCGCTGGCGATCTCGGCGCGCGATGAAGACGCCGACTGCATCGCCGCGTCGATGATGAGCAACAGTCACCTCGTGCTTGTGCCCCGCCTTGTCGATGAGTGCGCCCAGGTCGGTCGGCCGGACATGATCGTTAACATCGGCGGCATCATCCCCCAGGAAGATGTGCAGGTGATGCGCGACGCCGGCGTGAACGAAGTTCATCACACCGGCACGAGCATGGCCGACATCGTCGAGTCGGTCCGCCGGGCGACCCGCCGGCGCGCAGCTCCCGAGACGTATGAACATGCCACCGCAGCGCTGGCTCGCGCGCTGAGCCTGGCGCACGACGGCAGCTGGAAGCCGGCTGAGAGCGCGATGCGCCGGCCGCCCCGCGTCATCGGCATCACAGGTTCGCCCGGCGCGGGAAAGAGCACGCTGGTCGCCTCGCTTGCCGGCGAATTCGTCCGTCGCGATCTGGGCCGCCTCGCGGTGGTCGCGTTTGATCCTCAGAGCCCGATCACGCACGGCGCGCTGCTGGGCGATCGCTTGCGCGTCGATTTCAACAACCTCGATGAAAGCGTGTTCTACCGCTCGCTGGCGATCACGGGCGAAGACTACGCCACGCTGCCGCTGATCATCGGCCTCATTGGCGCCGCCGGGTTCGACACGCTGCTGGTCGAGACGGTGGGGGCCGGGCAGAATGACGTGGCGATCCGGCAGTTTGTCGATCGCACCGCCGTGGTGCTCGTGCCCGGCATGGGTGATTCGATCCAGATGGACAAGGCCGGTCTGCTCGAGATCGGCGATCTGTTTGTATGCAACAAAGCCGACTTCCCCGGCGAGGCGAGCCTCGTGCGCGACCTGCTCGACATCTCCGAGGGCCGGCCGATCTTCGAAACCATCGCCACCCGCGGCCAGGGCGTCCCCCAACTGCTCGACGGCCTGCTGGGCGGCTGAACGACCTGCCCGGCGCGGACTCCAGTTTGGCCGGTAGCGGGGCGATCGTCGCCTAGAATACCGCTTTACCGCGTCGATCCGGAGAATTGTCTTGAGCACC
The DNA here is from genome assembly GCA_020852515.1 of Phycisphaerales bacterium. NCBI lineage: Bacteria > Pseudomonadati > Planctomycetota > Phycisphaerae > Phycisphaerales > Phycisphaerales bacterium. The sequence continues at coordinate 38,960 of JADZAS010000023.1, read as the reverse complement.
ACGGCGCCGAAATCGGCCTCAGAGGCCATTGCACACAGCGCCGATGAGCGCGAGTTCATCCTCGCCGCGCTCAGGGCCGAATGCGCTGCCATCGAGCACGCGGCGGCCTCGGTCAGCGAGGAGGTCTCCGCGGCGGTCGATCTGCTCGATTCGTGCACCGGCCACGTGGTCGTCACGGGCATGGGCAAAAGCGGCCTCATCGCCCAGAAGATCAGCGCCACCTTGTCCAGCGTCGGCGTGCCCAGCCACTTCATGCACCCGGCTGAAGCGCTGCACGGCGATCTCGGCCGCGTGCGCGATGGCGACGCCGTCTGGGCGCTGAGTTACTCGGGCAATACCGAAGAAGTCGTGCAACTCGGACACGTGCTCCGGGCCGAGGGCCTGCCGATTCTCGCGGTGAGTTCCAATCCCGCCAGCCGCCTGGCCCGACTGGCGACGATTCATCTCAACCTCGGCGATATTTCCGAAGCCTGCCCGCTCAACCTGGCGCCCACCGCCTCCACGACGGCGATGCTCGCGCTGGGCGATGCGCTCGCCCTGGCCGTGAGTCGTCGGCGGCAGTTCTCCGAAGCCGACTTCCGGCGAAGGCACCCCGGCGGCATGCTCGGCGTGCTGCTCCAACCGGTCACCGAAGTGCTGCGGTTCAAAGTCGGCGAGAACCTGCCGCTGATCCCCCTTGATGCCACCGTCGGCGCAGCGCTGCAGCGGGCCGAAGTGGGACGGCGACCTGGCGCGATGCTCATCGTTGACGATTCAGGCGCTCTGGCGGGGCTGTTCACAGACGGCGATCTCCGCCGCCTCCTGCTTCGAGACGGAGCGGGCGCGCTCGACCAGCCGATCGCCACCGTCATGACCAGCCGCCCGCGCGTGCTGCGCTGCGATCAGATCGTGCGCGAAGCGGTGGAACTCGTGCAGAAGTTCCGGCCGGATGAGATTCCTGTCGTGGATGACGCCGGCCGGCCGATCGGTCTGGTTGATGTGCAGGATCTCATCGCGCAGCGGATCATCCAGGAATGATCGATCGTGAGCCAGCCGCCCGACCCCCGCGCCATTTCGCTGCTCATTCTTGACGTGGACGGCGTGATGACCGACGGCTCGATCATCATCGACGATCTCGGGCGCGAAACCAAGGCCTTTCACGTGCGCGATGGTCTGGCGATCCGCGTCTGGCAGATGATGGGCGGCGAGGTTGCATTCATCACGGGCCGATCGAGCCAGGTTGTCGCACTAAGGGCTGCGGAACTGAAGGTCCACCACGTCATGCAGGGGGTGCGCGACAAGAGCGACGCGTTGCGTCTCGTGCTGGAGAGAACGGGCCGGAAGGCACACGAGGCGGCGGCCATGGGCGATGACATCGTGGATTTGCCGCTTCTGCGGGCCGTCGGCTATCCTATGGCAGTGGCGGATGCCGTTGCCGAGGTCCGGCAGGTCGCGCGGTTTGTCACGCGGCAGCCCGGCGGACGCGGCGCCGTGCGAGAGGCGGTCGAGCACCTGCTCGGCGCGCATGGTCGATGGGATGAGGCGGTGGACCGCTACGTCCCGTACGGGCACAAGGAGGTCTAGCCCATGCGAGCGCGACATGCCGCCCTGGCGGATCGACAACTCCTGTTCGTGGGTGCGGCTGGCGTGTGCGGCGCGCTCGTGCTGATGGTGCTGCTCTTCGCGGGGGCGCGGAATCGCGTCCGGCAGGCCGACGGCTCGCCGCAGATATCCTCGGATCTGCTCAACACACCCATTCCCGATCGCGATCCCGACTCGCGCGTGCGGATCGGGCAGGCTCGGCAGACCACGGGCGATCCGCTGCAGTCGCTTCAGACCGGCCGCGGCGAACTCGAATTCACCAATGACGATGGCCTTCTCGCGTTTCGCTATCGGTGGGACAAATCGGATCCCCTTGAAACCGGCTGGAACCGCTTCACCAACCCGCAGGCGTGGATCTACCGCTCCGACCGGCAGTTGATCCGCCTGACCTCCGATGAAGGGATGTTTCGGCTGGCCGAGAACCGCCAGCCCCAGGCGGGCGTGCTGACCGGTCATGTGGTGATCGCGGTGTATCAGTCGGAAGAGCGCGGCGGCGTCTATCAAATCAATCCCGATGTTACGCCCCCGATCGCGCAGTTCGAGACGGATTCGCTCAACTTCGACGCCATGCAGTTCACCGGGCGCACGCAGGATCGCGTGGTGGCGCGCACCGCCGACGCGATCATGATCGGCCGGGGCATGGATCTGGCGTTCAACGAAACTCTGGGCCGCATTGAAGAACTCGAAATCGCCCAGCGCGAACTCATCGTCTACCGCCAGCGCGACCGGAAGCAGGAACCCGCAAGCACGAGCGCCGCATCGAAGCCCGCCTCGGCCAATGCGCCGGCATCCACCGCGGAGAATACTGCCGCGCCGCCGAGTCCGCCGGACCCGTGGGACGGCGCCACCAGGTATCAACTGGCGCTGACGGATGAAGTCATCGTCGAACAGGGAGAACGCGAGAAGGCGCTGCTTATCCGGGGACGCGATCTGCTGGCGGAATTTGCCCTCGGCCCAGATTCGATCAGTGAGGGCGGGCTGCTTGGCCACTCGTCGACTTTTCTCCCGGATGGGGCCGCCCGGACCCCCGGCGCATCGATGTCACCGTCGTCTGCGGCTGCAAACGACCGGTGGGCGCATCTTGCATCTCTGACGGTGGGGGCGATGATCCAGCCGTCTGTGACGTTTCTGGGCAGTTCGGAGACGCCCGGCCCCGAGGACATTCGAATCACCGGGCAGGGCGCGCTTCGGCTCACTCCCGCCGACGGTTCTTCAGAGCATCTCGCCTCGCCCCGTGACCTCTACGCTACGCTGGACGGCGAGCCGGTTCACATCTCCTACGGCTCGTTCTACGCGACGGGCTCGGATCTTGAGTACTCCAGTTCTCTGGCCAAGGCGACGTTGAACTGCCGATTCGACCAGCCGATCGAAGCGGGCCTGCCCGACGGCGCCCGGCTCACCTCCGTGGCGCCATTCGAGTACTACTTTGAAAAGAACGAACTCGGCCGCAATACGGGAACGCTTCTCGGCGCGGGCACGCTGGTGGGTCTCATTCCCAGGCCCGACGACGCGCCGCCCGGCCAGCCCGTGGAGACGGACTTCTCCTCGATGAAGGGCCTGCCCGAGGGCTTCTCGGTGAACTGGTTCGACAACTTCACCGTCGAGTTCGAGGGAGCCAACGAAGGCAGCGGCCTCGGCCGCATCGCCGCCGCCGTCTTTGATGGCCAGGTGCACGTGGACGATCCCAACGGCTACACGCTCGACTCGCACCGGTTGCGCATCGACTTCAAGGAGAAGCCCGACGAGCAAGACGGGCAACGCGTCGAGAGCATCACCGCCACGGGAGAAGCCAGGCTCCAGTCGGCCCAGGGCAACGTGAACGGCGACGAACTCTTCGTGCTGTTCAGCGAGAACGCCCAAGGCTCATCCTACCCGTCGCAGATGACCGTCACCGGTCAAGGACGCGTCGCTGACGCCGGCGGCTCCCTGGCGGCTCAGTACATCCAGGCCGATCTCATCGAGCCTTCAATGGCGGCCGAGGAAGCGCTGCCTTCCGCCTTTGGCGGCTCGTCTTCATTTGCCGTGAGCGAAGTGCTCGCGCAGGGAACCGTCGTGCTGTCGTTCGATGGCGGCGTGACGGCGTTGGCCGATCGCCTTGAGGCCGATGCGCGAACCGACACGGCGGTGCTCAGCGGCGAGAACGTCGTCGTCAGCGATCCGTCGCTCAAGGTCATGGGCAAGCGCGCCGAGATCAGCAACATTTCGAGCAAGACCGCCAGCCGCATCGCGACGTTCGTCGGCGCCGGCACGCTGACGTATTTCGAACCCAAGGCGCCGACGATGCAAGACGGCGCCGGAAATCGCGCGGTAACGACGCCGGAGCAGATGCGCGAAGAACTTCGTCGCCGCCTCAACGGTGAGCAGCCGCCTCCGTCGCCCGCTCCCCAGGTTGAGCCGACCGAGCCTGCCTCGGCGCCGCAGGCACCGGCGGGCGACGAAGTCGGCGCTGTGCACGTCGAGTGGACGGATCAATTGACCTTCGAAGAAGCGCAGGGGCTCATCACCTTCCATGGCGGAGTGAACGCAACTTCTGAGCCCTCCGACCGCGAGATCGATCGGCTGAGCGGGAACTGGATGCAGATTCAGCTCACCGACCCCATCGAGACCAGAACTACCGCAGGCGAACCCGGCAAGGCCGTGCGCCGACTGCAGAAGATGACGATGCTCGGCAGCCGCGACCGGGCGGCCCAGGTGGAGGCGCAGCGCTACACCGACGCCACGCACGCCCAGCGCGAGATGCTGCTCGCCATTTCGAGCGATGTCATCGAGTACAGCGAATCAACCGAGACGTTCGAAGCGATCGGCGAAGGCTGGATGCTCGTCGTTGACGCCAGCGAGTCGACGCCCGAGCCGCGCGAAGCGGCACTGCAGGAGGGTAAGCCGGCGGTGCAGTTCTCCGGCCCCGGCGAGACGGAATTTACGTGGACCGGCCGGCTTTCGATGCGCCGCAGCCCGGGGTTGCTCACGATTGTCGACAACGTAGTCATGCGCCACCGGCCGCGCGGCGAACCGGTGGTCCGCGTCGACTGCGACGTGCTCACCGCGTCACTGGCCTCGAAGGACTCTAAGTCTGTGTCGGCTCTTGATCTTTCGGGCAACGACGGCATGGAACTCACCAGCGCCGTGGCCGAAGGCGCCGTCTTTGTGCGCCGCGAGGATCGGAGCATCTGGGCCGATCGCCTCATCTACGACAAGAGCGCCCTGCTCGCCACGATCGAGTCCACGGGCGACAACTACGTCGTCATGGAAACGGCCACAACCGGCGGGGCGGTGCAGGCGCGGCGCATCCTGTGGGACTTCTTCACGAACGGCATCACGGTGGAAGGCGCCCGCGTCGATGGACCCTTGCCGCCCATCAATGGGCCAGGCTGATCAGGCGTCCTCGCGCTGCACCACGTTGTACGACTCGCGCTCGCCGCGGCCGCGCAGCGGGTAGTCTTTGCGAAGCGGGAACGCCGGGTAATCGCGCCACAGCAGAATGCGGCGCAGGTCCGGATGGTTCGCGAAGCGAATGCCGAACATGTCGTAGACCTCGCGTTCGGGCCACTCCGCGCCCGGCCAGAGGTCGGTTACCGAATCGATCTCCAGCGCCGGATCATCCGCGTTGCCCGTCGTGTCGCCGGATGGATCGAGATGCGTCTTGACGATCAGCCGGCGATTGAAGTGCGTACTGACCAGCACGTAGACGACGGCAAAGCGGCCGGGAGTGGGCGCGGGATAGTTCAGGTAATCAACGGCAGTGACATCCGACAGCAGGTTGTAGCGGCACTGCTCGTCGTCGCGCAGAAACGCCATCACGCGGTGAAGCATGCGCCGAGGGGCGATCACCGCCGTCTGGCCGCGGAACTCCGTGGCCTTGAGGCCTGATTCGGCGAACTCGACTTTCAGCCGGGGCAACGTCGGGTGGTCAAGTGTTGGCTTTGGCATGGCGGGTGGCTCGTTCGATCATACGGAGCGGGACGTGTCAACTCAACGGCGCCCGGCAGCTCCGGCGGCCATCAGTCGCTCAAGCAAAGCGGCGTCAGGCAGGCGGCGCGTATTCGCCCGAAGCACAACGGGCGCCTCAGCGGGCAAGTGCGCCCGGCACGCCGTCCACACCTCAACGAGGTCGAACTCGCCCTCCTCGGGACTGCATGGATTGAACCGCTCATCGACTTCGTCGAGTTCCATTCCGGCGAGGATCAGCATCTCGCACCGGGGCGCCAGGCTCTCTGCGATTCGCAGAAGGTGATCCTCGCGGAACGCCAGCATGCTTGGCTCAAAGAGCGCCGTCGGATTCAGGGCAAGCCCCACCGGCGCGGCAGATTGTTCCTGCAGAAACAGCAGCGCCGCCTGCGCATCGTGGATGACGTGCCGGCTGCACGGCTCGATGAGAAGGCGCACCGGCGACGCTCGCAGCGCCGGCTCGATGCGCTCCAGATGGGTTGTCAGCGCCGCCTTCCCGCCGCCGAGCCAGTTGTGCGGCTCGAGCGCGACAAGATCATCCGCGAGCGAGCCGGAGTTGACGATGATGCGGCCGCTGCCGATCGACTCGATGATCGGCTCAGTGAGTTGCAGGAGATTGCCCGCCCAGCGCCTGGCAAGCGCCTCAGCGGCCGCGTCCGGGTCCACCGGCACGACTTCGGCCACCAGCCCGGAGAGCGGCTCAGCGGTAGCGAGCGGAATTTCAACGTGCAATCGCATGGACCGAACGCTAGCCGACGCGTCAGCCGGGGTCCGAGCCTGGTGGGGTGGGGGCGCACCTGAAAAGGGCCGATAGAATGGACCGGTGGGCAGGCACAGCAATCAGCCGCAGTGAGTACAGCGCTTCCTGACAACTCGAAAGCAGCCCGGGTCCGGTGCGCCGGCGATGCGGTCGTCCATCTGCCGCTTGCCAGCGACTCGCCCACGGGGGCCAGCGCTATGCGCCGCTCGAAGATGGGTCGCCGCCGCGCCATCGTGCTCGCCATCGTGCAGTTACTCATGATCGCGCACGTTGCGCATTGGCTTATCACTGGCAGCACGGTGACGCCTGTCGAGCCCTCCGAGTCGATGGAGTTTGTCAAGCGCGGCGTGGTCAACGCCGGACTCATCTTCTTTTGTATCGCGCTGCTCTCCACGCTTGTGCTCGGGCGGTGGTTCTGTGGTTGGGGTTGTCATCTCGTCATGCTCCAGGACGCCTGCGCCTGGCTGATGAAGAGAGCGGGCATCCGGCCGCGTCCGTTCCGTTCGCGCCTGCTCATGTGGGTGCCGCTGCTTCTGGCGCTGTACATGTTCGTCTGGCCCGCGGCATACCGGTGGTGGCTCGCGCCTCCGCCGGATGCCCCCGTCCAGCTGCCGCCATGGGAACTGCAGGCGCAGCTCACCACGTCCGACTTCTGGCACACGTTCGCCGCCGTGGCGGTGGCGATTCCCTTTCTTCTCGTGTGCGGCTTCGCGACGGTGTACTTCCTCGGCGCCAAGGGATTCTGCACCTATGGCTGCCCCTACGGCGGTTTCTTTGCGCCCCTCGATCGCCTCTCGCCGGGGCGCATTCGCGTTACCGACGCCTGCGAGCACTGCGGCCACTGCACGGCCGCGTGCTCAAGCAACGTGCGCGTGCACGAAGAAGTGCGCGACTACGGCATGGTTATCGATCCCGGGTGCATGAAATGCCTCGACTGCGTGAGCGTGTGCCCCAATGACGCGCTCTACTTCGGCCTGGGCGCGCCTTCGCTGGCCGTCCGCGCGCGCGTGGAAAGCCCTGCAAAGCGCCGCTTCGATCTCACCTGGGGTGAAGAGGCGCTGTGCGCGGCGGTGTTCGCCGCGGCTTTCTTCGCGTTTCGCGGCCTGTATGCGCTGGTGCCCATGCTGTTTGCGGTCGGCATCGCCGGATGCGCTGCGTTCATCTTCTGGAAGGCGTGGCGGCTGCTGGGCGATCGCGATGGTCGCTTTCATCGGTTCCAGTTGAAACGCAGCGGCAAAATGACCGCTGCCGGTGGCGGCTGGCTGGCGCTCGCGGCGCTGCTCGCGGTGACCACCGTGCACAGCGCGCTGGTGCAGTACCACACCCGCCGCGGCATGCACCTGGCCGACCATCTCCACGCGTCCATTGACGAGGCATGGGCAGGGGCTCTGCAACTCGACTCAGAGACCAGCCGCGAACTCGCGCTCGCCGCCGCCCACCTTCAGAAGGCCGACTCGTGGCGGGTCGGGGGGATCGGGCTGCTTGCAAACCTCGATCTGACGCTGACGCGGGCCCGCGTCCACCTGCTCAAGGGCGAGTGGCAGCAATGCGAGCAGCATCTGCGCCGCGGCGTCGAACTCGGCGGCGCGACTGATGTGCTCTGCCGCGATCTGGCCCGAGTCATGCTCAACTACCGCCCGGTCGAGGAAGCAGTCGTGCAACTTCAGGACTGTCTTGAAGCGCATCCTGAATTCGATCAGACGCGAGCGGCGCTGGTCGTCGTACTCCAATCGCAGGGGCGAACGGATGAAGCGCAGCGCGCGCGCGACGAGCGGCCGGCGAAGTAGGGGGCTCAGCCCTTCTCGGTACCAGGCCCGCCGCCGATGGAGGAGCGCATCTGCGTGTCCGCCTGGATGTTGCGCATGCGGTAGTAATCCATGATGCCCAGGTTGCCTCCGCGGAACGCCTCGGCCATCGCCCGGGGAACCTCGGCTTCGGCCTCGACCACCTTGGCGCGGTTCAATTCGATCAGCGCGCGGTTCTCGGCCTCCTGCGCGCGAGCCATCGCGGCCCGCTTCTCTGCTTCGGCCTGGAATCGCTTCTTGTCCGCCTCGGCCTGGTCGGCCTGCAGTTTGGCGCCGATATTGTCGCCGACGTCCACGTCCGCGATGTCGATCGAGAGAATCTCGAACGCTGTGCCTGAGTCGAGGCCTTTCTTGAGCACCGTCTTGCTGATGTTGTCGGGATTGGCGAGCACTTCCTTGTGCGTGTTCGCCGAGCCGATGGTCGTGACAATGCCTTCGCCCACGCGTGCAATGATCGTTTCTTCGAGCGCACCGCCGACGAGGCGGGCCAGATTGGCGCGGACGGTGATGCGCGCCTTGACCTTCAATTGGATGCCGTCCTGGGCCACTGCATCAATCGTGCTGCGGCCGCGGGAGGGGTCGGGGCAGTCGATCACCTTGGGCTTCACGGACGTCTGCACGGCGTCGAAAATGTCGCGGCCGGCGAGGTCGATGGCGCACGCGGTGTTGAATCCAAGGTCGATCTTGGCCCGGTCCGCCGCGATGAGCGCTCGGATGACCAGCGGCACGCGGCCGCCCGCGAGGTAGTGCGTCTCGAGTTCCTTGGTCGTGACGTTGAGCCCGGCCTTGACCGCCTGGATGCGATTGAGCACGATGATGCGCGGATCGACCTTGCGGAACTTCATTCCCACCAGGTCGATGAACGACACGCTGGCGCCGGAGAGAAACGCCTGGAACCACAGATTGAAGAACTGGCCGATGATGACCAGCACCACAATCGAAAAGATCACGACGACGCCAAGGACCACCCAGAAGATCACATCTGATGCGCTAGCCATTCGTTCAGATCATCCTTTCTTCAACGGCACTCGGCGCCGGCGTATCCAGCCCCGCTATGCGAATCGAACTCTGTACGGCCTCGCAAACGTCCTGCCCCGCGAGGTCCATATCACAGGCCGAATCGTAGTCGAGTTCCAGCCCCGCACGCCGGGCCATGATCAGCCCCCGCACCACGAGCGGCACTCGCCCGCCGGCCAGGTGGTGTGACTCGAGCTGTTCGGTGGAGATTTCCACGCCCGCCTTCACCGCCTGAATTCGATTGAGCACGATAACATGCGGATCCACGCCGCGGAGCCGCATCCGAACCACCCGGAGCATCGACACCGGCGCGCCCGACAAAAAAGCCTGGAACCACAGGTTGAAAAACATGCCGATCACGAGCAGCGAAACCGTCGCCACCACCAGGACAGTGCCCATCGCCAGGTATGTGAGCAGTTGCCACGGCACCTCGATCTCGTGCACCTCTTATCAGGCGGCCCGCGTCGGCCGGCGCGTCGGATCCCATCGACTCACAGTAGCGCCCAACTCAGGCGGGGGTGGTGAACTCGCCCGCCTCGTCCGCGGGCATGACCCGGATCTGCCGCCCGTTCACGGAGGTGATCACCACCCTGGTTCCCGCCGGGATAATGCCCGTCTCGGCGAACGCTTCAATGTCCTCGCCGTCGAGCCGAATCGTCCCGCCCGGCCGCAGACCGGTCAAAGCCTTGCCCTGAGCGCCGATGAGCGATGAGATCGCCTCGGCTTCGGCGTGGCGCTCGTGAAGCCGGCGCTGCATGTCTTCCTCTGTCGTTCCTTCAGTGAGGATGATGTGCCGCCCCACGGGCGTGCTCGGGAACACCTTGATCGCCAGCCAGAGGATCGTCGGCGTCAGCACGACGACCAGGCCCAGTGCGATGCCTCCCGTGGTCATGCTGATCCTGAATGCGAGGACGACCGCGGCGATGGCGCACAGACCCGCCACCACGCTGATCAAACCGCCGGAAGGCACGAACAATTCAAGCGCCACCATGATCGCGGCCAGCATGAGCAGCCCGACCACCCACCAGCCCAGCGCACCGCCGGTGTCCGCGGGAGCCTGCGCCGTCGTCGTCTGGGCCAGGTTGATGAACGCATCAAGCGGGCTCATCCGCATCCTCCACAAGGATCTTGAACGCCGAGGCGAATACGACCCGCACGCGCCGGCCCTCCTCAATGATGCCGCGCTCGGCGACCACATCGTAGATCGTCGCGCCAAAACGGGCGCGACCGATCGGACGGAGCGTTGAAACGACCATTCCGACGCTGCCCACCCCGGGACCCGCTACCGGCATGGCCATGGCGCCCAGCAGCGAGTCCGCATCATCGCTCCGCGGCAGTTGTTCGCTGAGCACGAGGCGGCTCAGGCCCGGAATGCGCGTGAAGTGTTTGACGCCCATCCACATTGCCACGCCGCCGGCAAAGAAACCCAGCAGCAGCGTCGAGGCGCCGCGCACCATCGCCTGCCGCGCCAGTTCCGAAGTCGGGAGGATCGAGCCGGAGGGATCGGGCGCGATGAACGTGCCGATGAAGCCAAGTCCGATGCAGATGATGCCGGCGATTCCCGCGACGCCAAAGCCGGGGATGAGGAACAACTCGGCGGCCAGCAGGCAGAAGCCGACAAGGACCAGCACGATATCCCACCACTGCGCCAAGCCCGTCAGCGCCGGCGCACCGAACAGCAGCAGCGCCGCCGCGAGGGCAATGGTCATCGGCACGCCAATGCCCGGCGTCGCCATTTCCCAGATCAACCCGACAAGAAACACCACCAGCAGGAGGGCCCGAACCGGCATGCTCGTCAGCACCTGCACGAGATTCTCTGACCAGGTTGGCTCAAGCCACGTGACACTCGTGGCGCCGACGAAGGATTTCAACTCGGCCTCATTGGCGACAGTCGCCTGCGAGAGCCCCCATTGCCGGGCCTCGTGCGCGTTGGCCACGAGAAGCGTCTTGTCATCAATGACGGGGGCAACCAGCTCGTACTTGCCTCGATCCTCCAGTGAGAGTTGAGGCCGCTTCGAGAGGAACTCCTGGTTCTTCTCGACCTGATCGGCGATCTGCTCGGGCGTGAGCGTGTCGGACTGCTGCTGGTAGATCTCCTGCAGGAACGGAACCGGCGCCTTGATGCTTGACATGTCGCCTGAGGGCACTCCGCCCGACGCGCTGCTCCGCACGGTCGGCGGGGGATCGCTGCCAAAAAGCAACTGGTACTCGGTGCGATCGACGAACAGCCGATCGCCCGTTTCCTTGTTCTCCACGAGCCAGAGTTCAATGTCCACGGCCACGAAGGACATGAGCAGCCGCTCGTCGTAGCCGCGCCGGCGGGCGGAATCGACGACAATCGCCAGCAGCGGCGACTCCGCCTTGGCCCGTTCGGCGGCGGGCATGGGAATCAGGCCCGGCAGGATCGGCGCGCAATCGCCCATGTAGCCGCCCGGGCTGATGACGATTTCCTTGCACGCCAGGGCGATAAACGTGCCCGCCGAAATCGCCTTGGGGTGCACCCACCCGATGGTGTTGGTGATCGGGCAGTCCTTGATGATCAGGTTGATGTCGATGGCGGCGGTGGCCAGGCCTCCCCACGTGTCGATGTCGAAGACGATCGCGTCGGCGTTCATCTTTTGCGCGATCTCGATGCGCCGCTTGATCGAGCGGGTGGTCACTTCGTCGATCGGGCCGTGGATGGTGATGACCGCGATGTTGCTGGCCTGGCGGCTGGCCGACACGCCGCCGGGTGTGGGCGTAGCGTCCTGAGCCTGGGCGACCAGTTGAGCGAACAGTAACAGCAGGCTCGCGAGCAGCGACAGCCGGCGGCCGCGTGTGATGGATGGTTTGGTTTGTAGTGTTTTCATCTGGGCACCCTGAGTATATGTCGGATGGTTTTCCGCGCACTCTTGCCGCCATCCCTGCAGGGCCGTACATTCTTGTGCTCGTACAAGGGATTGGACCTCGACCGGGACGGACCCCGCCGCATGCTCCGCGAACTGCACATCTCCAACCTGGCGATCATCGAAGACCTCCGGCTCGAACTGACGCCCGGGCTCAACGTCTTCACCGGCCAGACCGGCGCAGGCAAATCGCTGATCCTAGGGGCCTTTGAACTGCTGCTGGGCCGCCGCAGCCCGGCCGATCTGCTCAGGCCCGGCGCTGCCGAGGGCCGCGTTAGTGGAGTATTTGAGATACCCGACGCCCATCTCGCCGCCGAAGTCCATCGTGTCGCCGATTTGCCCGGCGCGGACACGCCACAAGCCGCCGAAGGCCTGCTCATCACGCGCAAGATATTCGCCTCCGGTCGCTCGAGCGCCTCGATCAACGGCCATCCCGTGACGGCGGCGATGCTGCGCGAGGTCGGCGACCGCCTCATCGACCTGCACATCGGCGACGAAGGAGGATCGAGCGCGGCCGGCGAAGCGCCCTTTCTCCTGCGACCGTCGAACCAGCTGGCGGTCGTCGACGCCTTTGCCGGAAGCGAATCGCTGCTCGCGCAATACGCCGACCTCTACCGCGAATTGATCGACATCCGCACTCGCCTGAATGACTCCCAACGCGGCAGCGCACTGCGGACCGAACAACTCGACCTGCTCGAATTCCAGGCCGGCGAGATCGACGCCGTTGAACCCACGCCGGGCGAATACGACGAACTCTCCGCCCGCCATCGCGTGCTCTCGGAAGTCGATCGGCTGACGAGGCAAATCGGTCTGGCCCATAACGTCCTCTACGACTCGGATGAATCGGTGGCGTCGCGACTGCAGGCCGTCGTTGGCATCATGCGTGAACTTGTCGAGATTGATCCGGCGCTGGAGGAGGCGGCCGGGCAGGTTGAGGCCGCCGCGGCAGCCGTGCAGGACGCGTCATTCGTCCTGGGCCGCTACCTGGGAAGGCTCGATCTCGATCCAGCCGAACTCGGCGAGATCACCGATCGCCTCAACGCGCTCAACCGCCTGATTGCCAAGTACGGCCGCGGCTCGCTCGATGACGTGCTGGAGTATCGCGAAGAGATTCGCGGCCGAATCGGTGAACTCAGCGGCGCCGGACTCGACAGCGCCGCGCTCCTGAAGCGTCAGAGCCAGCTGGCCGGCCGGGCGAGCGAGATTGCGGCTGCCCTGCGCGCCGCGCGGCAAAAGGCGGCGCGGGCCCTCAAGCCGCGCATCGAAGCGGAACTGGCCGAATTGGCGATGGCCGAGGCCCAGTTCGATGTGCAGTTCGAGCCGCTTGACGAACCAGGGCCGACGGGCGCCGATCAGATCGAGATGATGATTCGCACGAACCCCGGCCAGCCGTCGCGCCCGTTGAGGCGCATCGCGTCGGGTGGCGAACTGTCGCGCATCATGCTCGCGCTCAAGACGGTGCTCGCCGGGGCCGAGCGCATCAGCGTGCTCGTGTTTGATGAGATCGACGCGAAAATCGGCGGGCGGCTCGGCTCGGTCATCGGCGCCAAACTCCGCGCTCTGGCCCAGCGCCACCAGGTGCTCTGCATCACCCACCTGCCGCAGATCGCCGCGTTCGGCGACACGCACCTGCGCATCTCCAAGCATTCGGCCAGAAACGAGATCCACATCGAAGTGGCGACGCTCGGCACCGACGCCGCCCGCCGCGCTGAACTCGCCGAAATGCTCGCCGGCAAGTCCGCAACCGAGATCACGCTCCACCAGGCGGATGAACTGCTGGCCACGGCGCGCCATGCGGCCAGCCGCGCGCCAGACAAGCCTGCCGCCCGACGGCAGAAACGCACGCGACAACTGTAACCTAGAACTGCTTGTGCGCCGGCCGGTCCTGCGGCGGCCGCACGCCAAGCACCGCGCGCACCAGGTGCAGGTCCGCCGGCGTGGTGATCTTGATGTTGCGCGGGTCGCCGTTCACGACAAAGACCGCCTCCCCCAGCCGCTCCACGAGGGAGGCGTCATCCGTCGCGCCGCTCAGGTCCTTCTGTTCGTAGGCCCGAATGAGCAGGCCGCGCTCGAAGATCTGCGGCGTCTGCACTTCGACCAGCCGCTGCCGGTCGATCGTCTCTTCAACCTGCCGGGCGAGGTTTCGCGGCTTGGCCGCCTCGCCGAGAATGGCTGCGGCGATCGGGTCCGCCTGGGCTGCTTCCTTCGTCTCCTTCGAGACGCGCTTGATCGTGGCCGCAACCGGAACGGCCGGGATGACGGCGTCGAACATCGTCGCCGCCTCGAAGACTCGATCGATGACATCGGCAGGTGTGGCGGGGCGCGCGGCGTCGTGGACGGCCACGTGCGTGCAGTCACCGGGCACTTCCTGGAGCGCGTTCCTTACGGTTTCCCAGCGCTCGGCGCGCCCGCCGGGCACGATCCGCGCGCCGTGGAATCCCAGCTGATCGCCGAAGCGGAATCGAAACTCATCGAGCTTGTCGGGCGGGCCGGCAACGATCACGCTCCCCACTTCGGGCCGCTTGTTGAACAGTTCGACCGTCCGCATGAGCAGGGCCCGGCCGCCGAGGTCTTCGTTGAGTTTGTCGCGCCCGCCGAAGCGCTCGCTGCGGCCGGCCGCGGTGATGATGACGGCGATGTTCATGGGCAAGGGTATGACGTCGCCGGCGGCTTCGCGACGGCGCGTTGAGGCGGACGGTGAACGCGGTTGGCGCTATCATTCATCGCTCATTGACAACTGGGGCCGACTGGTTTCGACCGGACAGGTTGGGGCTGTCGTGGCGTGTCGCGGCGCACGTGGACCGCGTTATCAAATGTGCAAAACCATAACTGCCAACACGCAGTTCGCTCTTGCTGCTTAACATAAGCGGCACGATCCGTCTCTCTTGCCTGCGGGCGGGGTGGATCGAAAACACAGCAGGCTGGCCCGGAGAGTCCATCGCGAACTCACAAGGGCGAGAAACGATCGCGGAGTGATCCAAAGGAAGGCCGTCGATGGTCGTCCGAGGATCGAGATCAAAACATCGACTACACACGTAGAGGCGGCAGTTCGACTGTACGGGACGGGGGTTCGATTCCCCCCGGCTCCATTGATTCTACCGCCTCTGCCACGACGTGCCCATCCGCGTCATTTCGTGCAAAAACCCCTTCATTTCCAGCACTTTCCGAAGCCCCGTCCGAATCGGCCGCAGTGTCACCCCGAGACGCCCCGCGACTCTCCGTGACCCAAACATGTGCGTCTATCTGTGCGTCATCGCCCCGGCGAAGCACAGGAAGCCGGTCAACGGCTCCCGCCAGGGAAAGACTCCGCACGTGTGTGTACACGCCCTCTGACAGCCGAGGATCCGTGTGCCGCGTCAACGCCATCTTCATCCGCCCCGTCACGCCCGCTCCGTCGAGCATCGTCGCAAACGTGTGGCGCAGTGAGTGAAAGCACACACGGACCTCCAGCCCGTCAATCACTTCGCTCGCCTTGATCCCGGCCCGTCGCAAGTCTTCGGCCCAGGTATGGTGACTCGGCATTCCCTTGGCGAACACGCGCGCATCCACGCCCGGCGATTGCGGCCGGATGCTCCGCAGTTCCTCGACGACATCACCGGACAGCGGCAACACGTCGGGCCGCTTTGCCTTCGTGCTTTCCGCTCGCAGCAAGATGGCTGCACGACCATCGAGCCCCTGACAACCGTCGAGATGCACGTCGCTCCATCGCAGACGACGCAGCTCGTTGAACCGGAGCCCCGTCTTTGCCGCAACCAGGTACACCACCCGACGCGGCCCAGAAGCGTCGAGGAGCCGTTGCAGTTCATCCAGGGCAAACGCCCGCCGCTCATGCGATGGAGCCTTACCGACGCGACGGACGCGGCTGAGCGGGTTGCTGGCGATCCGCTCGCGATCATGCAGCCACGCCAGGAATGATCGGGCCGCCGCCAAGTACTCATTCAACGTCTTCGCGGCCAGACGATTCAGGGCGCCACGACGCCACGCCTCAAAACTCTCCGGCGTCACCTCACGCAGGAACTTCCAGCCGCAATCGGCGATGAGTTCTCCGATCCGATGCTCCGGCTTGCGCACGTAATCACGGCTCCGCCCGAGACTGCGCAGTTCCTCGATGTACTCCGCCAGGTGCTCGACCACCGGACGAGACGCGGCATCGACAAGAGCGCGAGGCGGAGCGATCCCGGCCCGTTCACGCTCTTCCCGCTCCACGATCTCACGCAGACGCTTATCCGCCACTCGCTGGTCCGAGGTTCCAAGCGAAACCCAACGCTCTTTTGCGTCACCGTCGAGTTTGATGCGGCCGCGGAGAATGCGGCCCTTCACTCGCTTGCCGTTGCGGATTCGAGTTGGACGCACGACCTTGGCGATCATTGGGCGCCGCTCCGTTCCATCCGCCGCAGTGATTTCACGACATCATCCTCACGCCAACGGGTCAGCCCGCCGAATCGCTTCGGCTCCGACAGAAGACCTTCCGCGACCCGACGCCAGACTGTCCGAGTCGAACAAGCCAACCGGGCCGCCACTTGCTTTACGCTCAGGTACTGCTCAAGTTCCCGACTCATGATTCACTCCTGCCATCTGCTCGCCGCGTTCGACGGTGAGCGGTTCCGTGTGAGTGCAGCACCCGACTCGATCACCAGGCACAGACGTTTCAGCCTGGGCGGACGCTGCATTTCGTTTCACATGGACTCGTGCACGCAGCCACTTGCGTGCGATGGAAGGTGCCTGCATATTCGGCTGGGCGCTCGCTGGCAACCTGCCGGCAGGATGTGGCTCTCCCTCGAGAGTCGAAACAACGCTATTCGTTGCATGGCGTGGGGTCAAGCACCGCATGTCATACCTTGTCACCAACGCACTCTCAACATGGTCACGATCTTGTTGAATGTATTCAAGTGAAAGGAACGCGGCCGGGCTGGTCAGCCCGGCCGCGTTCGACACTTCACCCCTCGCCACTTCATCATCGCGCACAACATCGGCGGACCGTCCTTCGTTCGCTCGCGGCCTGAAGGCTCGCTCACTACGGACTCGGGACCGCTTCGGGGCTGCGCAGTCACTCCCTCCCAAAGCGTCGGTCGTTCCCGCTCCGGGCTGCGCCGCTCGCAAAGCCTCGCCCCCGAGCGGCCCCGCCGCCTCAACCTGATTCGCCAGGTCACGCAGGAGACGCGGAAGAATCGCGTTGATGCGCTCAACATCACTCATCGACTTCCCCTTGCAGCAACCCCAACGCATCCACCGCCGCCACGACTACGGCTCGCAGTTTGTCGGGCATATTCGGCCACGCACGCACGACGCGGGCGAGATCGGCGTTGCCCTGTGCGTCTATCTGTGCGTCATGCCCATTGCGGCTACCGCCACAGCTGATTTCGCGGGGTTCGATTCCCCCCGGCTCCATTCGACTCCACGGCGGTGCAGGCACCGGCGCGTCGCTCATGGCGAGCCATCTCGACTCCGCTTGTTCCGCGCGAATGATGCGGAGTCGAATGCCCTGAGCGAGGTTCTGGGAGTCGAAGGGCTGCCGTGGCCTACGTCCAGAACGGAGTCAATGCTTCCTAGACTCCCGGCGTGTCTGCCTTTCATCTCTACACTCTCCGTTGCGCCGACCAGTCTCTCTACGTCGGCGTCACCGCCGAACTCGACTCAAGAGTTGACGTCCACAACAGCGGTCGTGGTTCAGCCCACACCGCGAAGCGGAGACCGGTCTCGCTGGTCTACTCCGAGCCACATCCCACATTGAGCGCCGCTCGAAAGCGCGAAATCCAAATCAAGAGATGGTCCCGGGGAAAAAAGGAAGCCCTCATCGCCGGAGACGTGAAGCAACTCCACGAGTTGAGTCGGCGACGCACAAGATGAATGCGTCGCTCATGGCGAGCCATCTCGACACGCGTCCTCGCACGGGCGTAGGTCGGGACAAGGCTCTGTCGAGATCCTGAGCCGAGCCGAAGAGCGCAGGCCCGGCAATTCGACGGCCGGCGCGCCACGCACGTCCAAGCTCCATAACACGTCCAGCCCGCCGGGCCGCGCTCAGAGCAGCGGTCCCGACCTACGACGGAGCGGCATGATCGTTCGAGCACGCGCGAAGCGAGCCCGAAGCGTCAGCGAGGCGCTTTCTGGTCACCGCACTCCGGACACGCCGCATGATCCGTTCCGCGCAGGTCGTAGCCGCAGTTGAGGCAGAGCCCCGGCGCGCGGCGGCGGTCGCGAATCCATAGCCAAGCGATTGGAGTGCCCATGGTGATTGCGATACTCCAAACAGGGATAGCGACGCCAGCGTAAGTGATGCCACCAGGCAGCGCTACTTGCCAGACCGCGAACCACCACTCCCAGAACATTCCGACCCTCATGTTCCTGTAGACTTCACCATGCCAGGATTGCGGCCAAGCTCTCCACGGAGTCTCCCAACCGAGGTAGAGGCATCCCGACCGTACCCCGCCATTTAGTGTCGGCGAACAGTCGAAGCCGGCCCCTCCGAACGCACTCCCCACCCACACCACCAGCAGCCCCACGGTCGCCGCCGTACCGGTCCACTTGATCGTGCTGCGCAGGCGCTGTCGCATCAGGCGATCGTATCGTGCTCGCGGCCAGGATTTGCCGCGCAGTCAGGGAGCGCACCGGGCAGGCGAATCGCGGAACCATGGGCGATGATCCTGCGAACGGGCTGCTGATACGATTCCCATCGCCGCTGCGGCGAAGAGAGGAATGACAAGGTGAACAGAGAGGCTCGTCCGGTCCGCCGCGGTTTCACGCTCATCGAGTTCATCGTTGTACTCGTGGTGCTCGTCTTACTCGTCGTAATCCTGATGCCCGCGTCGAGCCACCACCAGCACAACGACATGCTGACCTGTCAGACTCGATCGAATCAGCTCTACAAGGGACTTCTCCTCTACGCGAACGACTCCGGCGGCGTGTATCCGCTCCCCATGGAAATCTCACCAGAGACGGCGGCGATCGGCGCTCAATCCGGCAACTCGTCCGCCAATCTGCTTTCGTATATGGTGTTCGAAACGTACTCCGTGCCGGAGTTTGTCATTTGCCCCGGCGACCCAAATCCCAATGTGGACGTGAAGACCGACTACCGCTACGGCACGCAGGATGATCCGAACTGGAACCCCGCCTGGAAATGGGACCCGAGCTTCAGCGCCGACATCACGCGGCCAGGCGCGAACGTGAGTTACGCCACGCTGGCGATGATCGGCGATCGTGCGAAGAACCAGTGGCGCGACTCGCTCGATCCCAACTTCGCCGTGGCGGCCGACCGCGGACCCAGGGACGGCGTCTGGGATGCGAAGTCCCTGACACTGCTCAGCCATGGCAAGCGCGATGACTGGACCGGCAACGTCGCGTTCAACGACGGCAGCGTGCGCGGCATGAAGTTCACAAGGAAGGACGCGGCGCCATTCGCCGCGAACGGCGACAACCTCTTCTTCGCCGACGATGGTGAGACGGGCGGCGACATGTGGCTCGGCCTCTTCGGCGCGACCGATGAAACGACGACCACGCCGTACTGGGATTGATGAGGAGTGTGCCGTGCGAGCTTCGAACAGGCCAGTCCGCCGCGGTTTCACGCTCATTGAACTTCTTGTAGTGGTGCTCGTCTGCGCAGCACTCTTCTGGTTACTCTGGCGAGTGAATGGCACGACTTGTGGCGTGAGTCCTCAAGTACGTTGCATGACACGCGTCCGGCAGATCTGCGTGGGGGTGGCACTCTACAGCGACGATTCCGGCGGCTCCTACCCCATCCCGATGGGCATCTCGCCCGAGACGGCTGCGCTGAGCAAGCAATCTGGCAACTCGTCCGCCAACCTCTTTTCCTACCTGATCTTCAACACCTATTGCTCGCCTGACGCGATCACGTGCCCGAGCGATGCAAACCCGAACCTTGTCGTCAAGACCAACTATCGTTACGGAACGCCGGACGACGAGGGCTGGAACACTGCCTGGAAGTGGGACCCGAGCCTCAGCGCGGACATTACCCAATGGGGCGCCAATGCCAGCTACGCGACGCTCGCAATGATCGGTGACCGCAGGACGAACCACTGGAAGTACCTCAACGACCCGAACTTCGCGGTGGCCGGCGATCGCGGACCGAAGGATGGGGTGTGGAATGCGAAATCTCTCACCTTGCAGAACCACGGCAATCGCGATGCCTGGAAAGGGAGCGTCGCGATGAACGATGGGAGCGTGCAGGTATCGGTCTTCGGGGCCAAGGACTCACCGAGCTTCGCCATCAACGGCGACAACCTCTTTTTTGCCGACGACGGGAGCATGGGAGGCGACATGTGGCTCGGCCTCTTCGGCGCGACCGATGAAACGACGACCACGCCGTACTGGGATTGATGATGAGGAGTGTGCAGGATGCGAACGCGGAACTGGTCAATGCGCCGCGGCTTCTCGCTTCTCGACGCGATCGTCGTGATCATGGTGCTGGCGGTTGTTCTGGGGATGGGGATCGTGTTGCGCGCGTGCAATCGTCCGCGCGGCGGGCGCGGCAAGACTTTGACGTGCTCCACACGAGCGATGCAGATCCACAAAGGCCTCATCCTCTTCGCCAACGACTTCGGCGGAACCTATCCGATCCCCATGGACATCTCGCCCGAGACCGCGGCGGTCACCACGCAGACCGGTAACTCGTCCGCGAGCCTCTTCTCCTACATGACATTCAACACCTACTACTCGCCTGAAGTCATCACCTGCCCGGAAGACGCGAGTCCGAATCTTGTCGTCAAGAGTGATTACCGCTACGGCACGATGGACGATCCGAACTGGAATAACGCCTGGCTTTGGGACCCCAACTTCAGCGCCGATATTTCGCAGCCCGGCGCGAACGTGAGTTACGCCACACTCGCCATGATCGGCGACCGCAAGAAGAACCAGTGGCGCGACTCGCTCGACCCGAACTTTGCCGTAGTGAGCGATCGCGGGCCAAAGAACGGCGCCTGGAACGCCAAATCGGTCACCATGAAGAGCCACGGCAACACGAAGGATTGGGTCGGCAATGTCGCCTTCAACGACGGCCACGTGCAGAAGTTTACGTTTACGTCCAGGGACCCCAACGCGTTCAACGTAAACGGCGACAACCTCTTCCGCGTCGATGACCTCGAAAAAGGCGCCGACATGTGGCTCGGCCTCTTCGGCGCGACGGATGAGAACACAACCACGCCGTATTGGGATTGATTCAGCCAGCCGCCGGGAATTCGATCATTGCCTGCATCGTCGCGCCACCTGTAGAATCATGCATTCCACAACTCTCCCGGAAGGAGCGTGATGCGATGAATCGTGCCTTGACACCGAGTCGCCGTGCGTTCTCTGTGATTGAGCTTCTCACCCTGATCGCCTGCGGTGTGCTTCTACTGGTGCTCGTATACCCGAGCTACTCGAGTCAGCCAGTCCGTGATCGATCGCGGCTGTGCTCAACGCGCCTCTCCCAAATGCACAAGGGTCTTGTGCTTTTCGCGAACGACTTTGGCGGCCAGTTTCCCATCCCCAACAAGATCTCTGCAAAGACGGCAGCCGCGAACTCGCAGTCGGGTAACTCCACGGCCAATGTGATCTCGTACATGATTTTCAATACCTACTACTCGCCAGAGATCACCGTTTGTCCCGACGAGGCGAATCCGAACGTCGTCGTCAAGAAGGACTACCGGTATGGCACGATGGATGACAAGGACTGGAACGATTACTGGCTCTGGGATCCGAACTTCAGCGCCGATATCACCAAGCCAGGAGCCAATGTGAGCTATGCCATGCTCGCACTTCTCGGCGCGCGGCGAACAGCTGAATGGTGCGACTCGCTGAACGGCAAGTTTGTCGTGCTCGCGGATCGCGGGCCCAAGGACGGCGCGTTCAATGCCGACTCGCAGACAAACAAGCGTCATGGCGATGCATCGGATTGGACCGGCAACGTGATGTTCAACGACGGCCACTCTCAGAAGCTGACCTTCAACGCGGAGAGCGAAAAGCTCTTTGAAGTGAACGGCGACAACCTCTTCCGCGTCGATGACCTCGAAAAAGGCGGCGACATGTGGCTCGGCCTCTTCGGCGCGACGGATGAGAAGACAACCACGCCATACTGGGATTGATCAGGCGCTTGCACGAGCCGCAATGGCGCCGGCGAGCAGGTCGTCAACGACCTCGTCTGCCGTGTAGCACTGCCCGTCGGGTCGGATGTATCGGGCGATGTCGCGCAGGCCCTGGCCGGCGGTGATCAGCATCGGCTCCTCATCGCCTCCATTGCGAATCTGCGGCAGGCCGATGGCGGCGATCAGGCCGTTGCACAGACACTTGCGGCCGACGGTGTCCTCGGCCTTTCCGCCGCGATGGACGTAGTCGTCCACCGGTTCGGCGGGGCAGCGCCAGCCGATGCTTCCATCCTCGCGCCGATATGCATGTCGGAAATAGCCAAGGTCGCAATAGCGCGGGCGGGCCTCGTACAGGCACGAGTCCGAGAGCGTGTCGTCGAGCTGGACGATCTTGAAGGGCAGGCCCGCCGGCGATGCGAGCGGGTCGGTCAACACGTCAGCACGGTCGGCCAGCACTGCTTCGTACACGCGGCGCTTGACATCCGGCGTCATGGCGGACTCGGCACAGAAGGCGAACGCAGTGCCGACCTGCACCCCCTGCGCACCCGCCTCAATCGCTTCGCGCACGCGATCCGGGTGGCCCCGAGTGCCCGCGAGCCAGAAGGGCACGCCGAGTTCACGAAATACGGCCAGGTCGGCCACGTCGCGCGGACCGAAGATCGGCTCGCCACGTTCGTTGAGTTGCATGCGGCCGCGCGGCCGGGCGTTGTGGCCGCCCGCGGTGAAATCTTCGATAACAAACCCGTTGATGCGCCCTGTGGCTTTGCGCGAGAGCATCGTGGCGAGCGAGTCGTAAGAAACGATGGCGTAGAAGTCGGGTCGTTCAAGTGGTGGCATGGCGCCGCCGCGCAGTTCGCAGAAGGCGCGCGGGTCGAAGTGCATCGGCGCGCTTTCACCCTCCTGCACTTCGAGGGGCAGTTCAACGCTGCGGCCTTGCGCCAGGCGATCAAGAATGCCTGGGATGGTCGTGGGGATGCCGGCGCCCATGAGCACGACATCGACGCCCGCCAGCATCGCCCCGAACAGGGACGGCAGCGTGGGCGGCTCGATCTTCCTGAGGTAGTTGATTCCGACAAGGCCTGCGTGGCCCTCCTTGGCGAGGAAGACCTCGACGAAGTTGGCGGCGATGAGCAGTTCGAGTTGGTGCGCCGTCGGCTGCAACGCCGGCAGCGGCGTCGCTCGATAAGGCTCGCCGGGCCGGCGGCCGCCGTCAATGAAGTAGCGTTCGAGCACGCGCTCGGCGACGCCGGGGATCGGAAACTGGGTCAAAGCGCGGCGGAGGTGGCCGCCGACATCGCCGTTCTGCAGGCGGCGGGCAAAGACGGCGTCGAGCGCTGTACCCGAAACGACGCCGAGTTGGCCGCGCAGCGAAACCGCGCGGGCCAGCGGCCAGTGGGATACTCCGATCCCCATTCCGCCCTGGATGATCGTGGGCAGTTTGGCAGCAGCCATCGGAAGATGCTAGATCATCCAATGGCCGCTGCCCTGCGGCGTCACGTGCGTCAGATCAATTCCAGCAGATCCAGGTAGGGCAGGTCCGGCCCGCTTTCGAACAGGCTGCCGTCCCGGAGGAAGTAGCGCAGTCCATCTGCGGCGCTGAATCGAGCCTCTTCGACTGAGCCAGCCCCGATCTGCGTCAAACCTGCGTCGGACACGCGGCCCAGATCAAGCCGCTCGATACGCGGCGCGGCGATAGTCGAGCCACTGGTGATTCCCTTGACGGTCAGGCGCTCCAGCACGCTCTCAGGCGCATCGAACTGTGCGAATGATCCCGGCAGGCCGCCGCCCCAGTTGCGAAGACCCATGTAGATGGCGGAGTCGAGGAGCGAGCCGACCATGATTTCCCTCATGGAGGACTCGGCAGAGATGGTCGCCCCTTCGCGGGCGTCGCCGCGGACGTGGAGCCGGGTGGACTCGGAGTTGGTGAAGTTGAGCGTTCCGCCGGCCAGATCGCCGCGTACGTCGGCCTTGCGGGCGCTGTCGATGTTGACGGTTCCGTGCACGTCGCCGCGGACATCCAGGGAGCCGCCGTCGACGTTGAGAATGGCGCCGGCCGCGACGTCGCCGTCAACGCGGATCTTGACGTTGTCCTCGCCGACCAGGTTGAGCGATCCGGATTCGAACGACCCGCGGATTCGCATGTTCAGCAGGCCGCGGATGTCGCTGTCATCGATCAGTCGCAGCCCGCCGTGGATGTCGAGGCGCTGGAGGTGCTCCATCTCGATGTGCATGCTGGAGAAATCATCGTCACCTCGCACGGTGATCTTGCGCACCGACGAGCGGCCGGTGCGATCATCGTTGAGTTCGAGTTCTCCACGGCCGTCGATGATGACGTTGCGAACTTCGGTCTCGCCGCGGAAGGTCCATTGACCCGAGGCGTCACCGCGCACGCGGATGCGGTTGATGGTGGTGGGGGAGTTGTCGTCACCGGCATCGAAGCTGAAGTGACCGTCACCCTTGATATTGATCGAACCTACCGACCTGATACGCAGGCCTCCACGGACGTTGAGCGAATCTGCGGTGATCGACGTAACGTCGCCGAGGTCGAATGAGCCGTCAGTATCGACGCTTCCGAGCGTCAGACGGCGGACGGAACCGCTGATCGAGGCGTCGCCACTGAGGCTGCCGAGCATGACCGTGTCGGCCCCGTTGATCATCAGGCCCTGCCCGGTGAAATCGACGTTGCGCAGATCGATGGTGCGCAGCCTGAGCGATTCGATGGGAAGGCCGTCTTCCCCGACCAGTTCGCCGACGGAGAGGCGGCCATCGCTGTTGCTGCCGCGCCGCAGGCGCGATGACAGCTTACCACTGGAGAAGTCCTCGCCGTCGAGAATGATCCGGGCGATGCCGCCGTGATCGTCGGTCTCATACCTGATGGTGCCGCTGGAGCCCTTGAGGCTCAGGGTGATCTCGTCGCCGTCCTCTTCATAGATGGAGATCTGGTTCGCGGCCGCGCTGTTGTCGATGGTCACCGTGGCGGACAGGGTCCGCGTGGAGAAGTTCTCATCTTCGATGACAGCAAAGAAGCCCTGGTCTCCGGTTCCCCATGTGTGACTGACACCGCCGACCCAGCGGAACCCGAAGTCGTCGTTGAAGTCTGTGCCAAGCAGGGCATCATCGCTGTCGAGTGATCCGCTGTGGTTGGTATCTCGGTAGAACCAGGCGCGGCGGACTTCGAACTCGTTGCCGCTGTGCCGACCGCCGCCGTGCCCGTCGTTTTCGATGAGCAGTGTGAGCGTGTCGCCGTGCCGGACGATGCCGGGTGTCGCCGAGAGGCTCGGCGGGAGGTTGTTGCCGTTGTTGCCGCCACCTCCACCGCCTCCACCGCCTCCTCCGCCTCCGCCTCCTCCGTTGCCTTCAGGTCCTTCGAGTTTGAACGTAAAGGTGCCGACGTCAAAGCCGGAGATGTCCTGGCGGACGAGGAACGTGTAAGTCTGGCCGCCGACGACCGACGCGTTCCATCGCCCCTCGTCTTGCGGGTTCACATCGCGATGGATCTCGTTGCCGGAGGCGTCGAAGACGAAGAGGTCCGTGTCAAAGTCCTCGCCGTTGCGGCGGACGTCGTCGCTCTCGGCCTCGACCTCGATGAGGCCGCTGGAAGGCGCGGTGTACGCGAAGTACCAGGATTGGGTCGCGGTGTCGAAGCGCAGCAGGCCGCTTTCGAAGTCGCCGCCGCTGTTGGGGCTGGCGTCGATGATCTGCGGCGTCGGCAGATGGAGTGAGGCGCTGTAGCCGACGGGCGACGCGACGTTTGACGTGATGACGAGGCGGTACTCGGCTCCCTCGGAGACGCTTGCCGCCAGGCCGGTGCTCCCATCGCCGTCGTCTTCAGTGGCGAGGAGCTCATTGCCTCGATAGAGGCGCATCGTCAGGTCGGCATCCGAGCCCGAGCCGCCGTGATCGAACTCGGCAGAACCGGAGTTGCCTGCGGTGAACAAAAACTCGGCCGTCTGGCCCTGCGCGCTGAGCGAACCCACGTGAGCCGGCGCCGCCCCGGTCGGATCGAAAATCAGGTGCGGAACGATCACCGTGAGAAGCCGCCGGGGCTCGAGCGGGTTGAAGACCGGTCGGGCGTCGGCGGGGGAAGTGGTTCGGCAGTACCGGCTGGCTCGGCGGGGGGTGGGGGTGCTCATGGCGTTCCTTCGCGCGACCTTGGGTTGTTCAAAGTGGTCGCTTGCGAAGGCACTATGCAACGGTTGTGCCAGTGCTCATTGGGCCTCTGCGCTGGCCCCAGTGTCAAAAAACGGCCAGCAGAAGCCGGGATATCCCGGCCAGCGGCCACAATTCCCGCCGGTGAACCGGATATGAAAGTCCGGAGTTATTCGCCCGGGATGTACGAAATGACGCCCTCCCACGGGCTGCTCGCGGTCGCGTAGAGCCTCTTGGGAATGCGGCCGGCGAGGTAGGCGGCGCGGCCGGCGAGGCAGGCGTGCTTCATCGCTGACGCCATGGTGACCGGATCGCGCGCGTGGGCGATGCCGGTGTTGAGCAGCACGCCATCTGAGCCGAGTTCCATCGCCAGCGTCACGTCGCTGGCGGTGCCGACGCCGGCATCGACGATGACGGGGTAAGCCGGGTCGCCGTCTTTGAGTCGCTCGAGGATGATGCGGATCGCGGCGGGATTGGCAATGCCGCGCCCCGAGCCGATCGGAGAGCCCGCCGGCATCACGCTCGTGGCTCCTGCAGCCTTGAGGCGCACCGCAGCGATCGGATCATCCGACGTGTAGCAGAGCACCTTGAAGCCGTCCTTGACGAGTTCGCGGCAGGCTTCGAGCGTGCCCATCGGGTCGGGCAGAAGCGTTTGTTTGTCGCCGAGCACTTCGAGCTTGACCCAATCCCGGCCGGGGTTGTTCATCTGGCTGAGCAGTTCGCGGCCGAGGCGGGCGACGCGGACGGCATCGGCCGCGTCGAAGCACCCGGCCGTGTTGGGCAGGATCGCATACCGGTCGAGGTCTATGAAATCGAGCAGCGAGCGCCCGCGGTCATCCAGCAGCCGCTCGCGCCGCACGGCCACAGTGATGACCTCCGCGCCCGAGGCGTCCAGCGCCGCCTGCATGAGGTCGTAGTTGGCGTATTTGCCGGTGCCGACGATCAGGCGCGAAGCGATCTCAATTGAACCAAGGATGAGCGATTCGGACATCGTTTCTTTCCGGTGGGCGGGGCGGCGCCTCGCAACCTGGTCATCCGCCGCCGACGAGCGTGACCAGTTCGATGCGGTCACCCTTGCGCAGCCGCGTTTCGGCGTGCCGGTCGCGGGGGATCAGTTCGCGGTTGAGTTCGACGGCCACCGCCCGGTCGCCCAGGCCAAAGTGCTCGACCAGATCGGCCAGCGTCGGGCAGCCGGCGATGTCAATCTCTTCGCCATTGACGACAATCATCATGACCGCGGATTGTAGGTACGCAGCGCCTCGTTTTCGGCAGTGCGCAGCGGTGCGACATGGGCGCCGAGCCCAGCTGCCGGCTCACCCGGCTCCTGAGTCGGAAGACCCGAAAACCGGGTGATCATGTAGATGTACCACATCGTCACCGCCACGAGCCCCAGCGCCACGCCCACGCGAGCCTGCGTCCGCTGCAAGTGGACTTCCGCGAGCATCTGATCGGGCGGCGTGTGGCGGTAGGTCCACAGAGCCAATAAACCCGTCGAGATGGCCGCAGCCCAGATGAGCACCGTCGTGATGGCCCAGAACTGCGGCACGCTTGTCCACCAGAGCCAGGCGGCGGCGACAATCGCGGCCACCCCAAACCACACCGAGACGAACGCCAGCATCGCGGCCGCGACCGAGCCACGGATCGCTTCGCCGGGGATGCGCCACATCCACCACAACACGCCGAAGATGATCAGCAGCGAAACGACGACCTGGATGGTGAGACGGATTTCGTCTGGCATGGAAACGGGCCCGCGAGGCCGTCGCGATGGTATCCTTCAATGACGGGCTGACCCGCGCAGAGGCATTCCGCTGCGGCCGTGCATCTACAGCCCGGCGCGGCGGTAGATCAGGCGGGAAGTGAGATTGCACATGCGCACCCGAAGCAGCTTGGTCTACCTGGTAGTCGTCGCCGGCCTGCTGGCGTGCCTGGCACTGCCCGGCTGCCGCAGGCGATCCTACAGCCAGGCCTCAGCGGATGCAACGGTGCAGTCGCTGGCGGACATGCTCAAGGACGGCAACGTGCGCCAGATCCCGTCGCTCATTCGCGCGCAGGACCCGAAGATGCAGGAACTGCTCGATCGGCTCGGCCCGCTTTTCGATCGTCTGTACAAACTCTCCGAGACGCTTCAGGAAAAGTACCCCAATGAAGTCGAAGGCTTGCTCGCCAGGGCGGCCGAGGCGGGCAGCGAAAAGCTTGCCGCCTCCGGCCGAACCTCCCGAAGTGGCGAGCAGTGGCGGGATCGAATGACGCTCATCATCGCCGATCCATTCGGCACCATGGATCGGGAGATGGCGCGGGTGAGCACCATCTACGTCGATGATGAGACGTACGCGCTCACCATCGACGGGCAGCCGGCCTTCGGTGTGGGCATTCTCATCCGTCAAGCGGAAGACGGCAAGTGGTACTTTCACCTGCCCGAGTACATTCCGGGGTTGAGTTCGCAGATGCCGCAGACCGACTACGAGTGGCGCATCATGAACTCGATGTTCAAGAGCGTGACCAACGGCGTGGAGTGGACGGAGCGGCGCATCGCCGAGGAAAACGCCGGGCAGCTGGAGGAGATCTGGGCCCAACTCGCGCTCGACGTCGGGCCGCAGCTCGTCATGCAGTGGGGTCTCTACGAGCAGGCGACCAAGGCTCGTGAGGCCAGACTGCAGCGGGAAAAGCGGGCCGGCTCCGCACCTGATGCAGAGCCGGCTGAAGATACTGATGGTTGACGGGCGCGCTTATTTGCGCCGGGCGACGCGGCCATCGCGCGCCTTGGCCTGCTTCTTCGACTTTGACTTCGACTTGCCCTTAGCGCCGTCGCGAATGCTCGCGACCTTGCTGTTGGACGCCGCCGTCTGCTCCCTGACCACGGCCTGCGCCGCCGCCAGACGCGCGATCGGCACGCGGAACGGCGAGCAACTGACGTAGTCCAGGCCGACGCGGTGGCAGAAGTAGACCGACTGCGGATCGCCGCCGTGTTCGCCACAGATGCCGAGTTTCAGATCAGGCCGGACCGCGCGTCCTTTCGTGCACGCCATCTCGACCAGCACGCCCACGCCGCCCGCGTCGATCGTCTGGAACGGATCGACCGGCAGGATGTCCTTGTTCAGGTAATCGGGCAGGAACGTATTGATGTCATCGCGGCTGAAGCCGAAGGTCATCTGGGTGAGGTCGTTGGTGCCGAAACTGAAGAAATCCGCCTGGGTGGCGATCTCGTCGGCGGTGATCGCGGCGCGCGGCACTTCGATCATCGTGCCCACGGGAATGCGCAGCTTCTTCTTGTACTGCTGCTCGGCGAAGACGAGGTCGATGGTCTCGAGCGTGAGGCGGCGGAGCAGTTCGAGTTCCTTCTGCGTGCCCGCGAGCGGGATCATGATCTCCGGCCGCGCATCGACGCCGCGACGGATGCAGTCGATCGCCGCCTCGGTGATGGCCCGCACCTGCATCACGAGAATTTCGGGGTAGGTCACGGCAAGGCGGCAGCCGCGATGCCCGAGCATCGGATTGGCTTCGTGCAGAAGTTCGACGCGCCGCTGGATGTGTTCGAGGGTGACGTGCGCCTCGCGGGCGAGTTCGCGCTGCTGCGCCTCCTCGTGCGGCAGGAACTCGTGCAGCGGCGGATCGAGCAGGCGGACGGTGACGGGCAGGCCGTCCATCGCGGTGAAAATCCCGATGAAGTCGTCGCGCTGATAGGGGAGCAGCTTGGCCAGGGCGGCCTGGCGATCCGCCAGGTTGTCCGCGAGAATCATCTGCCGCATGGACTTGATCCGCTCGCCCTCGAAGAACATGTGCTCGGTGCGGCACAGGCCGATGCCCTGCGCGCCGAACTCGCGGGCTTTGCGCGCATCATCGGGCGTGTCGGCGTTGGTCCGCACACCCATGCGGCGGATCTTGTCCGCCCACGCGAGCAGTTGCGATTGCGGGCCCTCGAGCGTGGGCTCGACGCGTCGAAGGGCGCCGATGAACACTTCGCCCGTCGAGCCGTCGATCGAGATAACGTCGTCGGGTCCGAGCGTGCGGCCGCCCACTTCAGCCTTGCGTCCCTTGGCGTCGATGTGGATCGCCCCCGCGCCGGCGACGCAGCACTTGCCCCAGCCGCGCGCCACCACGGCGGCGTGGCTCGTCATCCCTCCCGTGCTCGTCAGGATGCCCGCGGCCGCGTGCATGCCTTCGACGTCCTCCGGGCTCGTTTCCTTGCGGATGAGAATGACGCTTTCGCCTTTGGCGGTTCGCACCGCCGCCTCTTCGGCCGTGAAGGCCAGTTTGCCCACGGCCGCACCGGGCGACGCCGGCAGACCGGTGGCGATGGCCTGGTTGCTCTTCTTGGCTGCCGGATCGAAACTCGGAAGCATCAGTTGAATGAGATCGCCCGCCGGCACGCGAGCGATCGCCTCCTCCTTGCTGATCAACTTCTCCTTGACCATCTCCACGGCGATGCGCACCGCGGCGAACCCGGTGCGTTTGCCCGTGCGCGTCTGCAGCATGTACAACTTGCCGCGCTCGACGGTGAACTCAAAGTCCTGCATCTCGCGGTAGTGCGCTTCGAGCCGCTTGCGCACGCCGAGCAACTGTTTGTGGATCTCCGGCCGCCAGAGTTTCATCTCCGCGACGGGTCGCGGCGTGCGGATGCCGGCGACGACGTCTTCGCCCTGGGCGTTGACGAGAAACTCGCCGTAGAAGTCATTCTCGCCGGTGGAGGGGTTGCGGGAGAAGGCGACGCCGGTGCCGCTGTCTTCGCCCATGTTGCCAAAGACCATCGCCTGCACGTTGACCGCCGTGCCTAGCAGCCCGCTGATGCCTTCCTTTCGGCGGTACGTGATGGCGGAGTGCTTGTTCCACGACCCGAACACCGCTTCGATGGCCTCGGTCAACTGCTCCACCGCGTCCTGCGGGAAGGGCTTGCCCACCCCTTGCTCGTACACCGCCTTGTACGCCTCGCAGAGTTCCTTGATGCCCTCCGTTGGCACATCGGTGTCGAGTTTGGCGTCATACTTCTTCTTGATCGCGTCGAACGCGTGCTCGAAGTGCTCGTGATCCACGCCCTTGACCACGTCGCCGAACATGTTGATGAGCCGGCGATAGGCGTCGTAGGCGAAGCGCTCGTTGCCCGTGTCGGCCGCAAGGCCCTTCACGGTTTCGTCGTTGAGGCCGAGATTCAGAATGGTGTCCATCATGCCCGGCATCGACATGGCGGCGCCGCTGCGCACCGAAACGAGCAGCGCATTGCGCGCCCCGCCGAACTCTTTGCCCGTTTCCTTCTCGATGAACGCGATGCCCTCGTGCACCTGCTTCATGAGGCCGCCGGGCAAGGTCTGGCCGGCCTTGTAGTAGGCGTCGCAGGTCTCCGTCGTAATCGTGAAGCCCGGCGGAACGGGCAGGCCGATGGAGGTCATCTCGGCGAGATTGGCGCCCTTGCCGCCGAGCAGCGGCTTCATCTTCGCGTTGCCGTCCGTTTGCTTGCGCCCGAAGAAGTAGACCATCTTCGTCGCGGCGGGCTTGTTGTGCTTGACTTTCCGGGAACCCTTGCGGGTGGAGGAACGCGTGGTGGATCGTTTCATGGGTTTTGCGCTCTTGGCCATGTGCAATGGACCTGCTGAAGGTAAGGGGCTCGGTGAGCGGCTGCGGGGCGAGAAGAAGGCACGGCTCATCCAGCAACGGCGCTGGCGATCGGTGCAGCCGGAATGAACTGCTATCGTAGCGAACTGCCCGGCGCCATCAACAGAAGCAGGCGTGATACGCCCTTCAGGAGGCGGGATTTGGCCCTGATTTGGCCGGCGGCGGGGTCACAGCCTCGCTGGTCGTGAACGAGCGGCGATGCGCCAGTTCGCGACGAACGCAAAAGTCATGGAACGACGGAAACGCAACCATCACCCCCGCTGCAAGACGGGTGATGTGGCTCGTCCACACCTCGGGCGTCGGCCGGCGCAGGCACTTGACAATCGCCCGTGCAACGCGCTCAGGCGGCTGGATGAACAGCCTGGGCGAGTGCTTGGGAAGGCCGCGCCGCTCCACTCCGGCGACGTCGCAGGCGGTGTCGAAGAACTCTGTTCGTGTCGTGATCGGGTGAATCACCGAAACGTCGATCCCCTCGTGCTCAAGTTCCAGGCGAAGCGCTCGCGCCATATGCGTCTGGGCGGCCTTGGTCGCGCTGTATGCCGCCGAATAAGGCAGCGTAAAGCGCGACAGGCAACTGCTCGTAATCAGCAGATGGCCGTTGCCTTGCCGGCGGAACGCCTCGACGGCGGCTCGGGCGATCCGCACCGTACCGAAGAAGTTCACTTCGAAGATCTGTCGCAGCGCCTCATCCGAGAGGTCCACGATGGAGCCTTCGTGGCCGTAACCCGCGTTGGCCAGAACCGCGTCCACCCGTCCGAACCGCTCACGGCATCGATCGATCAATTCGGCTGATTCCGTCTCGCACGAGATGTCACAGCGCAGCGCCAGGGCTTCGCAGCGATGCTCAGCCAGTTCGTCCTTGAGTTGCTCAAGGCGATCCATCCGTCTGGCCGCGACCGCCACCTGCATGCCGGCGCGGGCGCACTCGACGGCGGTGGCGCGGCCGATGCCGCTGCTGGCGCCGACGATGCAGATGACCCGATCCTTGAGCGATTTCATGGGGGATTGTAACGGTAGTCTCGTCAGCGGGGATCAACCCTCAACGCCGCTCTCCCGTTGCACGAGCCAGCGCCACTCTTCGAGCTTCAGCAGCCGGGCCGCAAGCAGATACGCCGCAACGCCCGCAGTCGTGAACGCAGCGAGTTCGCGCAGCGACGCCCACCAATCCCCCGAGTCGCTGGGCCAGACGGTGCGCAACGCGGCAAGCACTACGGTCATCACCAGCGTCGCCGACGCAATGCGAGCCAGATGGCCCATGAGTGCGTCATCGGCGACCGGCCGCGCACCGCGCACCAGCAGCAGCACCTGCATGATTGCGCAGATCGAGGTAGAGGCGGCGAGCCCGGCCTCGCCGAGCCACCAGATAAGCAGCAGGTTGAGCGTGAGATTGCAGCCGACCATGCACAGCGAGATGCGCACGGGCGTCATCGAATCGCCGCGGGCAAAGTACGCTCGCGTCAGCACGTGAATGATCGAGTAGGCGCACACCGCCGGGCTGTAGGCCAGCAGGACGCGCGCCACGCGCAACACGTCCTGCGCCGGAAACTGCCCGCCGTGATAGATGACCGCCGTCATCGGCGTGGCGACGAACATCAACCCGATCGTGGCCGGCAGGCCGATGAAGATCGTCAGCCGCAACCCGTGTCGCACGACCTCGGCGAATTCGCCATCCGCTCGTGCGGTGCGCGCCAGCGCCGGATAGATCGCGGTCGCGACGGCGATGCCGAACACGCCCAGCGGGAACTGGTAGAGACGCTGCGCGTACCCGACAATGGCTGCGGAATGGCCGTCGAGCGGGTAATCCAAGCCGAGCAGCGTCGGTCCGACGAGGAACGGGTACGAGGCAATGAGCCCGTCGAAGAAGGTGTTCAGCTGCAGCACGCCCAGGCCCAGGATCATCGGCAGCGCGAAGCGCCAGGTATCCCGAAGATCGGCTCGCCTCTCGTCCATCTGAGCGCGGCTGGGGCGGGGCGCCTGGGTCCGCGCATCGCGCAGGGCCCACAGCGACCAGATGATCTGCACGACGCCCGAGATCAGAATGGCCACGCAGACGAAGTAGAGCCCGCGCGTGCGGTCGAACTCCGGATGCGTGGTCGAGTACCACCACGTGCCGATCGTCGGAATGATGATGCCCAGGTTGAGCAGGATCGGCGACGCCGCGGTCGGACCGAAGCGGTGGTGCACCTGCAGCACGGCGCCCAGCAGCGCCGTGACGCACACCATGGGCATGTACGGGAACGTGAGCATCGTCAGTTCGACCGCGAGCACGCGCGTCGAGAGGTCCGGCTGATCGCGCCATTGCAGCCAGAGCAGCGCAAGACCAACCTCGACGATCACCGTGATCGCCGTCAGCGCCAGCGCCGTCGATCCGATCACGAGCCGGGCGTACGCCCGCGCCTTGCCGGGATCTTCATCGAGCAGGTTCGTGTAGCGCGGCAGGAATGAAGCGCTCAGCGCGCCCTCGCCGAACAGCCGCCGGAACAGATTGGGAATGAGGAACGCGAAGGTGAAGGCACCGAAGTCCGGCCCGGAGCCGAACGTCCGCGAGTTTGCCGCGTCGCGAACCAGCCCGGCGATGCGGGACAGGAATGTGAGGCCGGAAACGACCCAGGTGGCCGCGACGAGCCCCCGCGCCGCCCCGGACTTGGGGACAGGGGCCGGGGCGGTCGCGTTGTCTTGATCTTGGGTCGCCACCGCGCGGAGTGTACCAACGGGCTTTGCCGGCCGGTCCCGGGCGTTCGCGCTTCGGAAGGGTCGGCCTCCAGCCTGCGGCCTTCATCGACCGGCCGCGGCGCGGCGATCCAGAAATCGCCCGCCGCTTCCGCCCCGCCGGACCGGACAGCGTTCACCGCTGAACTTCAACAAGGGCCCGCATCCGCCGGATGGCAGCCGAGGCAAGAATCGGGTACTCTAACGCCCCCGAGATGCGGCCACGAGTGGAACCGCGCCGAGCCCGAGGGAGTGCGACTGTCGGGGCAGGCGTCCTGAGAAACGAAATGGGCAGCAGACTCGCATTGATCGCGTCCGTGGGAGCGCTTCTCGGAGGGGGGAGGAGCGCGGCCCTGGCCGTCAACGACATCATCGCGGTGAGTTGGGGGGATCGTCTACGCCATCGATTCGTCGACCGAGGCGGGCGTTGTTCTGGGTTCATCGGGGCGACTGGCACTCGTTTGAACCGGTCGCCTCGATGGTCGAACGGTATGTGGACGCATTCGGATCGTCAATGCCGCCGCATCTGCTCCAACTGGCCGACATCGCCCGCAAATCAGCCTGAGACCGGGCATAAGAGACGATAGTGCCCGGGCGCCGGCTTTGCCACGAACTCGATCAGACCGCGCTCCCGCAGTTCGGCGAGGTCGCGTTTCGCCGTCTTCGCGGAGCACTTGTACCGACTTTCGATGTCGCCGCGGCGAAGGTCCGTTCCCGCCCGAAGCTCATCGAGTATCCACTGTTGTCGCTCGTTGACCCCGGGGACACCATCGTTGTCCCCGGGGACAACCGAAGTGACCCCGCTGCTGTCCCCCAGGGTCGCCGCTCGCTGAGGATCCCATCCGGTCGCACGGGAGATCATTCTGGGAGCGACGCTCAGCAAGACAGGCGGTGCGGATCAGCATCGGCAGCATGCCATTGTTAGGCCGCAATACTGATGATGCCAAGAACTGCGAGGATTACCCATGGGAGAAGCAGTCCCCACGGAACAAGTCCCGCCCACTCTGTGGAGGCCCACTTCGAACTATCAGCCGCCGATGCTTGTTCTCCGATCCAGGCAAGCCCCTGCGCCCTTCGATAAGAGTGAAAGAACGGCTTCCAACGGTTGACGTACTCGCGGCTTCTCGCTTGGATCGCGATCCAGACAACGGCGAGGCCGATACCGAAAACCGCCGTCAGGGTCCGAGCCCAGCCCGACGTCTCGACGGCTACGACCAAGAGTGCAGCGTGAAGGGCCGCGAGAGCGGCCCATCGATTCCAGTAGTGAGACTGTTCCGCGTGCAGTTGGTCTCCGAGAAATGCCAAGACATCCAGCTTCCCCGACGATTCAAGCTGATCGAGCGTCATGAGGATGTCCCGGTGCGAGGAAGGACTCCCTGCTCCCGCCTCATGCGAGGCTGGCGGCGTTTCGTCCATTTGCTGATCCTCCTCGACTCAGTATGCGGCCTAACGAGCCACCATCGGGCAGCATAGCAGCGATTCGTACGGGTGTCGTCCGCCGAGAGCCTGCGCCGAGGCCACGGCTCTCGACGCTCTCTCGTTCAGCAGCGAGCCACGTGGCGGAACGTCCGCTGCAGCCGGTTGTCATTCGACATGACGTCACTTACCAAGTGTCTCGTTGATCCGCTCAAACAGGTGTTCAAATCGCTTCAGCGTGTCCTCGCTCAGCGTGGACAGGATGGCCTCGCGCTCGCGTAGCAGGACGTCCGCAGGTCGCCCGTGGTCGAACCGCTCTTTGCCTTCGAGCCGAGCGATGCGCCCGACAATGGGGTCAACCCCGGTCAGGTCCTTCGTCCTGAGCGACTTTCCGTACGCCTTGTTGTAAAGCGCGAGGTATTCTTCCTCTTCGAAAAGGTCTTCAATGTCACCGGTCTTTCGGCTGAGGACGTCGCCGATAAAGATGATGCGCTGCTTCTCCAAGTAGCCGTCCCTCGCCATGCGCTCAAGTTTCTGATGGCCCTCCTTGCGCGAATCCACTAAGACCGTCACTTTGAGATGATTGCCCAGCAGCGCGACGAACGTCGGGATCAGGTCAGCTCCACCCACTGGCACGATGCTCCACTTCGGATCTAGACTGGACCGGCCCTTTCCGCCAAGATAGTCCGACATCAGCTTGAGATAGGCATAATCTGACGTGCCCTCCACGACGATGTTGTTCTCGGCGACGAACAAGTGTTGCACGAGGTCGTAGCCAAGTGCGCCTTGCAGAGGGAAAAGCGTGTCTCGATCGCGCGTCAACACTTCGCTGGATACGACGGCACCGATTTCCTTACCGCCGTCCTCTACGAGCCTGACCCGCTCCAAGTTACCCGGCTGCACCATGAACGGCGAATGCGTGGTGTAGATGACTTGGCACCGCTTCGTCAATCGCTCCTCGATGAACCGCAGAAAGTCAGCCTGGGCCTTGGCGTGAAGCCCCACCGCTGGCTCGTCGAGCAGAATGACCACCGGCGGGTCGCGGTGTTCGTATTCGGAAAACGCCGCGAGGAACGAGAAAAACCACTGAAATCCCGCCGAGTGCTCATCGAACGGCAGCGACAGCGAGTGACGGTTGTCCCAGATGCGGAGTTTCAACTCATCCAGCACAGCATGCTGGCCATCCTTACGATGCTCGGTAATCTGCGTGATGTCCGGCTGAACGCGGAGCTCTGGGTTCTGCGACCAGTACTTGTTCACGTCATCCGTGAGAACATTGGCGACATTCTCAAGCTCGCGCTTCCGATGCTCGTAGTCCGGATTGAGCATGTAGTCGTTCTCCGTCCCACCGAGCCTAAGCAGGGCCCGCGCGGTCGTTTCGGCGTCATTGAGATCCTGTGACTCAAGAACGTGCCGGATCTTTACCGTGTAGGGCAGCTTGCTGTAGTCGGCAAAGTAGAAGAACTCCGGAAATCGCGCTTGAGCGATAGACCAGACTGCGTCGTCGAAGCTCTTGTCTTCACCAAGCAACGTCTTCACAGCCGACTGTGCATTAGTAAACAACTTCAGATCTTCCTCGTCCTCCGCATGGCTCTCGACGTCCTCAGAGAGTCCCCGCATCAATTCCTCGAACGTCTGCAGCTCGGCATAGGCGGCCACAGCGCCGTCTGGAATCTGCTGCCTTCCGACGAAGTTGCGAATCGCCTGGAGTTCGTTGCATCCGCTCTGCCAGCGGTACCTGTTGTCATACGTCTTCCACAGTCGCAGGATCGCACCAACCGCTACGACTCCAGCGCCGAACTTGTCCTCCACCCGTTTCACATCCGCCGGCTGCCATTCGAGGGTCACCTCGATGGGGCACACATCGTCTTGGTCAATTCCCTCATTGCGATGACGTTTTTCAAGCCACGCCGGGTACTGCTGTGGGATGGAAAACCTTGGCGTCGACCGAGCGGGCCTCAATCGCCACAAGGCATGGAGAAAGGCACTCTTGCCGGATTCGTTCTTTCCGACGAGACATGTGACCCTATCCTCGATCTTCACTTCAGTGGAGTCGAGGATGTTCCGGAACATCCGTACCCGAACTGATCTCAGTTTCATGCGACTAATTCTCCTCCATCGGTGGTTCGTGGTCAAACTGAGCCCGAGCAGAGCCGGTAGTACCCCGGCACCGGTTTCGCTTCGAACGCGATGAGTCCTTGCTCCCGCAAATCGGCGAGGTCTCGCTTCGCCGATTTCGTCGAGCAGTTGAACCGCGTCTCGATGTCGCGACGGCGGAGTTCCGCTCCCGCCCGAAGCTCATCGAGTATCCACTGCTGACGCTCATTGAACTCAAGGCTACTCCCGCCCATGGCGCCGTCAGCGGCTCCGAATTCGTCACTGCCGCCAGGATCGGTTGCTGGACGATCGCCTGCATTGAATCGAACCTCGATCCTCTCGTTCAGCCGATAGCCGCGCCCGCCGCTCTGGATGACATTCTGATCACCGCACTCGATGTTCAACTGCTCGATCAGCGTCGTCGCGATCCGCTTTCGCAGAGCTCGAATGCACTGCGACACTGCATTCTGCCCGACACGGCGACCGAGTTTCGTCGCCAGCTGCTGCCCGCTCAGGGATCGGTACTTTCCCGCCCCGTTCTTCTCGGCAAGGATCTCCAGGATGCGCCAGGCATGCCCGCGCGAGCCATTCTCAACAATTGGGATTCCACATAATTCCGCGCGCTGCTCGTGCAGGATAAGCAGTCCGCCCGAGAACGGGCGCGGCGGTCCTGCCGGCTTCGGCTCGACGAGCGACGGTATCGAGCGCCCATTGGGAATCTGCCGTTTCGCCACGGCTTCCCGAATAGCGGTATCCAGCTTGCCGCCATCGAAGGGCTTGTTGACGAAGTCGGTCGCACCGAGCTTCATCTGCTTCACCCCCAGATCGGGGCCGTCAGTCCCATGGGCGGTCATGACAATCACGGGCGTGTCCGCGGTCGCAGGCTGCCTGCGGATGTCCGCGAGCAGGTTTTCGCCGT